>DAHXNW010000330.1 GCA_027365195.1 Acetobacteraceae bacterium | reverse complement strand
ACGCAGAGCACCAATCCGCTGGCGATGGCGATCTCCGGCCAGGGGTTCTTTTCGGTCGCCGAGAGCAACGGCGCCACCCCATCCGGGCAGACGACCTTCAATCCGCAGCAGTTCTACACCCGCGCCGGCGATTTCGCGATGAATTCGCAAGGCTATCTGGTCAACAGCGCGGGCGAATATCTGCAGGGCTGGGCGGTCAATCCCGCCACCGGCGCGGTCAATCAGAGCCAGTTGCAAACCATCCAGGTCAATCAGACGCAGTTCAGCCCGGTGCCGACCAGCACGATCTCGCTCGCGGCCAATCTGCCCGAGACCCCGGCCGCTGGATCGACCGCCGCCTCGCAGGTGCAAGTCTACGATGCGCTGGGCAATCTACAGCCGGTCACCGTCTCCTGGACGCAGGACTCCACCAATGTGTGGACGGCGACGGTCACCTCGCCGAACAACACGCCCTCCGCCACCATCGGCACCGCGCAGGTCGATTTCGGCCCGACGGCGAGCGGCAATCCGGTTCCCGCCGGCACCATCGGCGCGCTTGGCGCGACGACCGGCGCCGTCACCGTGACGCCGTACGCCGCGGGCGCACCGGCGAGTTTGAACCTCACCGCCAATTTCGGCAGCGGCAATCAGACCATCGCGCTCAATCTCGGTAATTTCGGCTCTTCCGCCGGGGTGACGCAGTTCGGTGGCACCACCTATAACCTCCTCGACGCCAGCCAGAACGGCGTCGGCGCCGGCGCCTTCTCCGGCATCAGCATCCAGCCGAGCGGCAATGTCGTCGCCAATTACGACAACGGCCAGTCGGTGACGCTCGCGCAGATCCCGGTCACCACGTTCGCTGCGCCCAACTCGCTACAAAGCCAGAACGGACAAGCTTATACCGCTACCGCAACATCCGGCAATCCGATCGCGCAGGGAGCGAACAACAACGGTGCCGGCACACTGGTGGTCGGCTCGGTGGAAAGCTCCAACGTCGATCTGGCGAAGCAGTTCAGCAACCTCATCATCGCGCAGAACGCCTATGGCGCCAACGCCAAGGTGATCACCACCGCGAGCACATTGTTGCAGACGGCGATCAACATGGTGCAGTGAGGCGGAACGCTGAGGCGCCAGGAGCGCGACCATGAGCATGAGCCTGACCAGCGCGCTGCATATCGCCAACAGCGGGCTCACCAACGTCAGCACGGCCTTGTCGCTGGTGGCGCACAACGTGGCGAACGCCAGCACCACCGGCTATGCCGTCGAATCGCTCAATCAACAATCGATGACGGCGAGCGGCATCGGCATGGGGGTGCGCACCGGGGTCGCCACCACCGATGTCAACGCGCAACTGGCTGCCGATCTGACGGCGCAGAACGCGACCGTCTCCGGCTTACAGACGACAAAGACGGCATTGCAGCCGATCAGTTCGCTGCTCGGCACCGTCGGGCAGAGCAACGATCTGTCGAGCCAGCTCAGCGCGCTGCAAAACGATTTCACCGCCCTGCTCGGCAATCCCTCGAGCACCTCGGCGCAGCAACAGGTGGTGGTGGACGCGCAGAGCCTGGCCGGCAGCATCAACACGCTGAGCAACGCCTATACCACCGCGCGCCAGGGCGTGCAGAACAATCTGGTGGCGGCCGTCGGCTCGCTGAATACCGCCCTGGGCCAGATCGGCACGCTCAACAAGCAGATCGTCGTGGCGCAGGCGAGCGGCGGCAGCACGGCGGATCTGACCAACCAGATGGCGGCGGTGGAGCAGACGGTCTCGCAGTTGGTGGGGGTGAAGTTCGTCACCCAGAGCAACGGCGCCGTGCTCGTCATCACCAACAGTGGCACCACCCTGCCGACCCAGGGTGGCACCGCGCTCAGCACCAGCAACGCCACCATCAGCGCGGGATCGAGCCTGAGCGCCGGCACCATCCCGGCGATCATGATGGGCGGCGTCGATGTCACCAGCCAGCTCACCGGCGGGCAGATCGGCGCCAATATCGCGCTGCGCGATACCACGCTGCCCACCTATCAGGCCGAACTCGATCAATTCTCGCAGACGCTGGCGAGCCAGTTCTCCGCCCAGGGGCTGACGCTGTTCAGCAATGCCGCGGGCGTGGTGCCCGCCCTCGGCACCGCGCCGGCGCCGGTGCAGTCGGGCTATGTCGGTTTCGCCTCGCAGATCCAGGTCAATCCGGCGGTGCTCGCCAACCCGGCGCTGGTGCGCGACGGCACCAACACCATCGCGGGTAGCGCGACCGGCGCCAGCGCCTTCACCCCCAACCCGACCGGTGCCGCCGGCTTCACCGGCATGATCAGCCGCGTGCTCGACTATACGTTCGGGTCGACTGTGCAGCCCGGCGTGAGCCAGCCGGCCTCGCCCACCTCCGGCCTCGGCATCACCGGCACCCTCGCGGCCCCGTATCTCGCGCCCGCGACGCTGGGCGGCCTCGCCTCCACCGTGATCGCCGCACAGGCGCAGGACATCGGCAACAGCAGCAGCCAGCTCAGCAACGAGCAGACGTTGCAGACCACGCTGCAAGGCAAGATCTCGTCGCAGTCCGGCGTCAACATCGATACGGAGATGGCCAACATGGTGCAGTTGCAGAACGCCTACGGCGCCAATGCGCGTATCATCAGCACCGTGCAATCGATCTGGTACGACCTGACGCAGATGGGCCTGAGCGGGTGAATAGGGAGATGTGGCGATGAGCGGATCCTCTCTCGGCATCGGCGCCCTGCCGCCCTCGCAATTCGGCGTGCTCGGCCAGGTGATCGGCGACAGCACGGCGGTGCAGAACGCGATGACCAAGCTCACCGAGCAGGCATCGAGCGGGCTGGTCTCCAGCTCCTACGCCGGGCTCGGCGCCAATGCGCAGTCCGCCCTCGATCTCAACGCGCAGATCAGCGGCAACACCGCGACGATCAACGGCATCACCGCCGCCAACAGCAACATCCAGATCACCCAGACGGTGATGAACCAGCTCAGCAGCATCGCCTCTAACTTCAACGCGCAGCTCGACAGTATCACCCCCGGCGGCGCCACCCTGCTCGCCAGCCAGGCGCAGCAGGCGTTGCAGCAAGTGGCCTCCCTGCTCGATACCCAGAGTTCCGGCAGCTATATCTTTGCCGGCCAGGACAGCGGCAATGCGCCGATCCCCAACCCCGGCGGCATCCTTGGCTCCGGCTTCTATACGCAGATCAACACCGCCGTCGGCAATCTGCCAACCACCGGGGCGACGGCGACGGCCGCCAGCACGCTCGCCATCGCGAGTTCCAACGCCGCCGGCACGACGCCGTTTTCCGCCACCCTCTCCGGCCCGGCGCCGGTGGTGGCAACCGGGGCGGGGCAGAGCACGACAGTGGGCGTGCTCGCCAACGCAAACACGCTGATCCCGGCCTCCACCGGCACGTCCACCACCGGCTCCTATATGCGCGATCTGCTGCGCGGGCTCGCCACCATCGCCTCCTTCACCTCCACGGTGCAGGGGGCGAGCGGGTTCCAGAGCCTGGTGCAGAACACGCAGACCAGCCTGACAGGCGCGATCAGCGGGCTGGCGCAGGAGGAAGGCGCGCTCGGCGCAGCACAGAACAGCATCAACGCGACCAGCACCACGCTCGGCGATACCAACACCGCCCTCACCACGCAGGTCAGCAACCTCACCAACGTCAACATGGCGGCGACGCTGTCGAACCTGACCCTGGTGCAGACGCAGTTGCAGGCATCGTACAAGCTCATCGCCGGGTTCAACAATCTGTCGCTGGTGCAGTACGTATAGGGCTTGATGATTTAGTCTCCATCGGCCCGCGCCCGTCTAAAATATTTTCTTGCGCCTGCGCTTTGTTCATCAGCTATTAAAATCCTTCCCGCACACTGCCCTCAGGCACCGGCCGTCAGGGTGCGACGGCGGGGCGCGGCGCCCTGCGGCTGGATCAACCGCCAAACCAAGAAGGTGCGGATGTCGAACCTGATTCTGGAGCTGCGTCCGGGCGAGATGATGATCGTCAACGGCGCGACATTACGATTTCGCACGAAAACCCGGCTCGAACTGACCGCGCATGCGCGGTTTCTGTTCGGCAAGCAGATCATGGCGCCGCAGCAGGCGGACAGCCCGGCACGGCGGATCTATTTCGCGGTGCAGACGGCCTATATCGGCACGCCGGAGGAGCGGACGGCGGCGCTCGCATTGTTGCGCGAACTGATCGGCGAATTCCAGGCCGCGACCACCTCCGCGCTCGCGCGCGAGATCCTCGACCGCGCATTGGCCGCCGCCGAGGCCGACGATTGCTATCTGGCGCTACGCCTCGCACGGCGGATCATGCGTCATGAGGAGGCGGTGCTGCTGGAGGAGCGGGCGCGCGCCGGATGAACGGCGTCTTCACGCTTTTTTCTCTTCTGCGCTCCATATTGGGATGCAGAGACGCATGATCGGCCGGTCACGGCAGCCGTGAGGAGTGTGGAATGGACGAATTGCTAGTCGATTTTCTGACCGAAACGAACGAGAGCCTCGCCGATCTCGATCTCGCCCTGGTCACGCTCGAGCGCAGCCCCGAGGATCGCGACACCCTGTCGCTGATCTTCCGCCTGATGCACACGATCAAGGGTACCTGCGGCTTTCTCGGGCTGCCACGGCTCGAACGGGTGGCGCACGCGGCCGAAAATATTCTGGTGCGGATGCGCGATGGCGCGCTGGCGGCGACACCCTCGCTGATCAGCCTGGTGCTCGCGGCACTCGACCGCATCAAGGAGATCCTGGCCGGCCTCGCGCAGTCCGGCACCGAGCCGGCGGAAGCACCCGGCGCGGCCGATGCGACGCTGATCGCGGCATTGAATGCCGCGGCAGAGGGCGGCGCGGCCGAGCCGGTGGCAAGCGAGGCGCCTGCCGAGCCTGTCATGATGGCGGAGCCGGTGGCAGAGCCGGTGGTGGCAGAGCCCGTCGCGCGCAGCGCCGCGGCGGAGCCGGCTGCCCGCGCGGCGCCGGAGGCCGCGCATGAGCCGTCCGCCGGCAACCAGACCATCCGCGTCGGCGTCGAGGTATTGGAGCATCTGATGACGCTGGTGAGCGAACTGGTGCTCACCCGCAACCAGTTGTTGCAGTTGGCCCGCTCGCAGCAGCAGGACAGCTTCACCGTGCCACTGCAGCGGCTGTCGCAGATCACCTCCGACCTGCAGGAGGGCGTGATGAAGACGCGCATGCAGCCGATCGGCAATGCGTGGAACAAGCTGCCCCGGCTGGTGCGCGATCTGTCGCACGAACTCGGCAAGAAGATCGAATTGATCATGCGCGGCGCCGAGACCGAACTCGACCGGCAGGTGCTGGAACTGATCAAGGATCCGCTCACCCACATGGTGCGCAACAGCGGCGATCACGGGCTCGAAACCCCCGCCGAGCGGCGCGCCGCCGGCAAGCCGGAGACCGGTCACATCACGCTCACCGCCTATCACGAAGGCGGCCATATCATCATCGAAATCGGCGACGACGGGCGCGGCCTGCCGGTCGATCGGATACGCGCCAAGGCGCTCGCGCAGGGGCTGGCCACCGAGGCCGAGATCGCCGGGATGAGCGACAATGAAATCCAGCGCTTCATCTTTCGCGCCGGCTTCTCCACCGCCGCCAGCATCACCGCCGTCTCCGGCCGTGGCGTCGGGATGGATGTCGTCAAGACCAATATCGAGAAGATCGGCGGCGCCATCGGGCTGAAGAGTACGCCGGGTGCTGGCACCGTCTTCACCATAAAAATTCCGCTCACGCTCGCCATCGTCTCCGCGCTGATCGTCGAATCGGCAGGCGAGCGCTTCGCCATTCCGCAGATCAGCGTGGTGGAGTTGGTGCGCGCGGGCGAGGCGGGTTCGGCTGCCGCGCAGGCGGTGCATACCGAGGCCCCGCCCGGGCAGGCCAAGCACGAGGAAGCGGCGCAGGCGGAGGTCGAGCGCATCAACGACACCCCGGTGTTGCGGCTGCGCGACCGGCTGCTGCCGCTGGTCAATCTGCGCGATCTGCTGCGCCTCGATGCCGCGCAGGCCGCACCGAGCGATGCGCCGGCGCAGGATGCGGCGACGCCGCGCGCGGCGGTGCATATCGTGGTGACGCAGATGGGCGCGGCCACGCTCGGCATCATCGTCGATCGGGTGTTCGATACCGAGGAGATCGTGGTCAAGCCGGTGGCGCCGATCCTGCGCGACATCACCATGTTCAGCGGCAACACCATCCTCGGCGACGGCTCGGTGATCATGATCCTCGACCCCAACGGCATCGCGCGCGCGAGCGGCATGAGCGGCGGCGAGAGCCGGGGGCAGAGCGCCGCACCGGCAGAGACCGCGAGTTCCTCCGACAGCATCGCCGTGCTGCTGTTCCGCGCCGGCGATGCGGCGCCCAAGGCGGTGCCGCTGGCGCTGGTGGCGCGGCTCGAGGACATTCCCCGCGCGCGCATCGAGACCGCCGGCGGACGGCTGGTCACGCAATATCGCGGCCAGCTGATGCCGCTCGAATCGATGGGCGGCGAGATGCTGGGAGGCGAGCCGGCGGAAGGCGCCAGCCAGCCGGTTCTGGTGTTCAACGACCGTGGCCGCTCGATGGGGCTGATGGTCGATGAGATCGTCGATGTCGTGGAATCGCCGCTCCACATGGAACTCGCCGCCGCGCGGCCTGGCATCCTCGGTACCGCCGTCATCGCCGGCCAGGCGAGCGATGTGATCGATACCGGCTACTGGCTGTTGCAGGCGTTCGGCGACTGGTTCCGCGATGGCGGCGCCGGCGGTGGCGATGTGCCGAGTGGCGGACGGCAGCCGCATATTCTGGTCGTCGATGACAGCGATTTCTTCCGTCATCTGCTGGTGCCCGTTCTCTCGGCGGCGGGCTATCGCGTCTCCGCCGCCGGCGATGCGGCGCACGCTCTCGCGCTCCGTGACGCGGGCGAAGCGTTCGATGCCATCATCTCCGATATCGAAATGCCGGAGATGAACGGCCTCGCCTTCGCCCGCGCCGTGCGGGCCGAGCCGAGTTGGGCGAATGTGCCGCTGATTGCGCTTTCGGGCCGCGCCAATCCGGCCGATGTCGCCGCCGGCCACGCCGCGGGCTTTACCGACTACGTCGCCAAATTCGATCGCGCCGCCCTGCTCGAAAGCTTGCGGCAATGCTTTGCGCCGGCGCAGCCGGTCTGAGACGGCCCCGCAGTGATCCAACGCCATCGTCAGGTAGCAAAATGAACCAGACCACCCTGCCCCAACCCACGTCTCCCGCCGAACTCTCGGCCGCGGAGATGCCGGCCGAGCGTGTATTCGTGACCCTCTCGCTCGCCGATCAGCTCTGCGGTGTACCGGTGGAAGGCGTGCGTGACGTGCTGGGCGAGCAGAGCGTCACCCGCATTCCGCTCGCGCCGCCAGAGATTGCCGGCAGCCTCAATCTGCGCGGGCGCATCGTCACCGCGATCGATCTGCGCCAGCGGCTGCATCTGCCGCCAGCGCCGCCGGGGGTCGCGCGGATGTCGGTGGTGGCCGAACAGGGCGGCGAGCTGTATGCGCTGCTGGTCGATCAGGTGAGCGAGGTGCTCACCCTCTCCACCCGCGATTTCGAGCCCAATCCGCCCACCCTCGCCTCCCCCTGGGCAGAGTTCAGCCTCGGCATCTACCGGTTGCAGAACCGTCTGCTGGTGGTGCTCGATGTCGCGCGGCTGCTGGCGCTCGCCCATGTCTAGCCCGCCGACAGAGCCGCAGGAGCCCGCGATGAGCAACGCCGCACGGCGCTGCCTGCTGGTCGATGACAGCCGCGTGGTGCGCAAGGTGGCAAGACGAATTTTGGAAGGCCAGGGCTTCAGCATCGAGGAAGCCGAAGATGGCAGCGTCGCTCTCGAAGCCTGCCGCCGGCGATTGCCCGACTGCGTGCTGCTCGACTGGAACATGCCGGTAATGAACGGAATCGAGTTTCTGCATGCCCTGCGGCACGAGTTCGGGCCGGATCAGCCGATCGTGCTGTTCTGCACGACGGAGACCGACATGGCGATGATCGAGCAGGCGATCGAGGGTGGCGCGCAGGAATTCATCATGAAACCTTTCGATGAGGAGATCCTGCTCGGCAAGTTCGCCCAGGTGGGCTTGCTGTGAGCGGTGCGCGGGTGGCAACGCCGGTGGAGACGCAGGGCGATCCACTGCGGGTGATGATCTGCGACGATTCGGCGGTGATCCGCAGCGTCATCGGCCGCATGCTGGAACGCGATGCCGGGCTGCGGGTGGTCGCGCGCGCCGCCAACGGGGTGCAGGCGATCGAGGAGATCCGCCGCGCGGCACAGACGCAGCCGATCGATGTGCTGGTGCTCGATATCGAGATGCCGGTGATGGACGGATTAGCCGCCCTGCCGCATCTGTTGCAGGCCGACCCGGCGTTGCGGGTGATCATGGCCTCCACCCTCACCACCCGTGGCGGCGATGTGGCGATGCAGGCGCTGCGCCTGGGGGCGGCGGACTACCTGCCCAAACCGACGGCGACCGGCATCGCCGGGGATACGACCTTCGAGCGTGAGTTGCTGCTGAAGGTGAACGGCCTCGGCCGCATGCGCCGGCGCGGCGCCCGTGCAGCCGCGCCGCATGCCGCCACTCCCACGCCAGCGTCCCGCCTCGCCCTGCGCCCCGTCGCGCGGCTCGCGCCACGGCTGCTCGCCATCGGCAGCTCCACCGGCGGGCCGCAGGCGCTGTTCACCCTGGTGCAGGCGCTCGGCACCAAGCTTTCCGTGCCGGTGGTGCTGACGCAGCATATGCCGGCCACCTTCACGCCGATCCTGGCGCAGCACATCGCCCGGCTCGGCGGCCTTTCCTGCAGCGAGGCGGTGGATGGCGAGGCGCTGCGCAATGGCCATATCCATCTGGCGCCGGGCGATCGGCATCTGCTGATCGTCAATCGGGCCGGTGGGCTGCATGCCCGGCTGACCAGCGACCCGCCGGAGAATTTCTGCCGCCCCGCCGTCGATCCGATGCTGCGCAGCGCCGCCATCGCCGCCGAGGGGCGCGTCTTGGTGGCGATGCTGACCGGCATGGGGCATGACGGCCTGGCCGGCACGCGCGCCGTGATCGAGGCCGGCGGCGCGGCCATCGCGCAGGACGAGGCCAGCAGCGTGGTCTGGGGCATGCCCGGCGCCATCGCCCAGGCCGGGTTGTGCCAGGCGGTGCTGCCACTCGCGCAGATCGCCGGGCGGCTGCGCGAGATGCTCGGCGCATGACCCCCGCTGGTCTCGCGAGCATCGCCGCCCTGCTGAAGGCCCGTTCCGGGCTGATCATCGGTGCCGACAAGCTCTATCTGCTGGAAACCCGGCTCGCGCCGCTGCTGCGCCAGCATGCGCTGCGCGACCTCGATGCGCTGGCCGAGCGGCTGCGCGGGCCGGGCAGCGAGCCGTTGATCGCCGCCGTGGTCGAGGCGATGACGACCAACGAGACGCTGTTCTTCCGCGACGAGAAGCCCTTCACCCATCTACGCAGCGTGCTGCCCACGCTGCATGCCGCGCGTGGGCCGGGCGAGAGCCTGCGCTTCTGGTCGGCGGCGGCTTCCACCGGGCAGGAGGCGTATTCGATCGCCATGCTGCTCGCCGAACAGCGCGCCGTGTTGGGCGGGCGGAATTGCGAAATCCTCGGCACCGATATCGCCAACGGCCCGCTGGAGCGCGCCCGCGAGGGGCTCTACACCCAGTTCGAGGTGCAGCGCGGGCTGCCGATCCGCATGCTGACGCAGAATTTCCGGAAGGAAGCCGAGGGCTGGCGGATCGCCGCCGAATTGCGCGCGATGACGCGCTTTCGCAGTTGGAACCTGCTCGGCGATCTGCGCCCGCTCGGCCGGTTCGACGTGATATTCTGCCGTAACGTGCTGATCTACTTCGATCCGCCGACCAAAGGGCGGGTGCTGGCGGCGATCGCGGCGCAGCTCGCCCCGGACGGGCTGCTCTATCTCGGTGGCGCCGAGAGCATCCTCGGCATCACCGATGCGGTCTGCGCCGTGCCGGGCGAGCGGGGGGTGTATTGCCACGCCGCCCGGCTCTCGGCACGCACGTTCGGCCATGCCGCCGCCGGGTAGGTTCCGCCGAAGCCGATTATCTCTTGCATCGGCGCCGTCCTCGTTCTCTCATGCATATGCATTCTTGGAGAAGGAGACGATCATGCTGCATCGCCGTTCCCTGCTGCTCGCCGCGGCCGTGAGCCTCAGCCTCGTCACGCTCGGCGGCCAGGCCGCAACGATGAAGTCGAAGAAGATGAACTTCCACGCCTATCTGACCGGGCTGAGCCAGGTGCCGCCGGTGCATGCCCAAGGCCTCGGCACGATGACCGGCACGCTCGACCCGAAAACCAAACTATTCAAATACGTCATCACCTATATGAATCTCACCGGCCCGGCGGTGGCGGCACATTTCCATGGCCCGGCGATGGAGGGCGCCAACGCTGGCGTTGTAGTGCCGATCCCGGCGCCGCTCGATAGCCCGATCATGCAATCGGTCAAGCTGACCGACGCGCAGATCGCCGACCTAACCGCCGGTAAATGGTACGTGAACATCCACACGGCGGCGCATAAAAGCGGCGAGATCCGTGGCCAGGTGATGAGCGGCCCGCTGTCGAATTAGCGCTTTTTGCTGGACTATCTGCCGCGCCGACCCGCCCGCGCGCCCGGCCACCCATGCGAGTATGATACCGCGTGTGGCCGGGTGAGGGGCGGGCCGGTGCGGGCTAAACTTGAACATATCATGCTCTAGCCCGTGCGTGCCTCAACGCCCCATAGATGCCAGGCGGCGCGGGTATCCTGTTCGCGCCGGAACTCCGTTGTCGTGACATGCGTTGCACCGGGCAGACATGCAACTCTCACCCCGGAACTGATCGCGTGACATCGACAAGCCCAGCCGTGCTGGCGCAGGAGCAGCGCCTCATGACCTCGACCGACACCGTGTTTTCTCCGCGCATCTATTATCTCAACCCGCTGCTTGCCGGGCCACTCGGCGGCTGGGGGCCGCTGCTCGACCATGTGGCGGCGCTGGGGTTCGATCATCTGCTGATCGCCCCACCCTTCGCCCCCGGGCATGCCGGCAACCTGCTGCTGAGCGCGGATTTCCGCCGCGTGCACCCGGCTTTGCAGGCTGGCGGGGAGGGTGCGGGTGAAGTCGAGATGGCACTCGGCGCGCTCGTGGCGCAATGCCGGATGCGTGGCCTGAACCTCCTGCTCGACCTCATGCTCGATCGTATGGCCGAGGATGCCGCCCTGGTGCGCGAGCATCCGGCATGGTTCGAGGCCGCGGACGCGCCACGAATGCGTGACCCTCGGCACTTCGAGCCTGGCTTCGGCGGTGTTTCGACGCGGCTCGGCGATCCTGCGGTGATCGCCGAGCTGGCCGGCTGGTGGGGCGCGCAGGTGACGCGCTGGGATGCAGCGGGAGTGGCGGGATATCGACTGGTAGGTTTGGCGCAGACGAGCCCGGCCGCCATCGGCGTGCTCTGTGCCGCCCTGCGCGCCGCCGCGCCGCAGGCCCGGCTGTTGGGCTGGATGCCGGGCGTGCCGATCACCGCCCATGCCGCGCTCGCGGCAGCGATGCCGCCGGGGCGTGGGTTCGATGCGGTGTTCTCCTCGCTGCCGTGGTGGGATTTTCGCGCCGAATGGCTGTTCACCGAGGCCCACTCGCTGCGCTCTCTCGCGCCGGTGATCGGCGCGCCCGAGGCGCCCTTCGGCCCGCGTCTGGCGGGCGGGGGCGATGCCTTCTATCATCGCGCCCTCGGCTTCGCGGCCGGCGCGGAGGCCGGTTGGATGCTGCCCATGGGCTGCGAATTCGCCGCCCGCGCACCACTCGACGCCCTGGCCGACAGCCCCGATCGCTACGCCGAATGGCGCGAGACGGCGCCGTTCGACCTCACCCCCACCATCACCGCTCTGAATGCGGCACGTGCCAAGGCACCGCCGATCGCCGGCGCGCCGTTGTGGCTTGGTGGTACCGGCGCGCCGGTGCTGGCGGAGCTCAGCGGCGATACGCCCGATCTACGCCTCGCGCGCCGAGCGCGGCTGCTGCTGCTCAATCGTGACCTCACCGAGGCGCATAACGTCTCCCCGGCCGCGCTTCTGAGCACTGCCGGCGCGGCCTTCCCAGCCCTCGCGGCGTCACCGCCGCTCACCCTGGCGCCAGGCGAATGCCGTCTGCTGCAGGCCGATGCGGCGGCGCCGATCCGCCCGACCAAAGAAGCCCTCCCGCTGGACGACGCGCGTGCCGCCGCCGCGGCGCCGCGCCTCGCCATCGAAGCGGTCGAGCCGCGCATCGTCGATCAGGATGCCGCCGGCCGTCCCTTCGCGGTGAAACGCATCGTCGGCGAGAGCGTACGGGTGACGGCGGATGTGCTCTGCGACGGACACGATCAGCTCCGCGTCGTGCTGCTCTGGCGCGAGTTGGGGGCCGCGAGCTGGCAGGAAGCGCCCATGCGGCCATTGAGCAACGATCGTTACGAGGGCGAATTTCCGCTCCACCGTGTCGGCCGCCACGAGTTCACCGTGGAAGCCTGGCACGACGCGTTTGCAACTTTCCGTGACGAGCTCATCAAGAAGCGTGCGGCGGACGTGCCGATCACGCTCGAGTTGGAGGAAGGCCGGCTGCTGGTGGAGCGTGCCATGAAACCGCAGGGCGCGCCCCCCGCCCTGCGCGCCCTCGCCAAGCGCCTGCGCGCCGCCGACGACGCGCGGCGACTCGACATACTGCTCGCTGATGACACCGCGCGCCTGATGCAGGCCGCCGACCCGCGCGCCCGTGCCGCGCGGCTGCAACCGTTGCCGGTCGACGCCGAACGCGGTGCCGCAGCATTCAGCAGTTGGTACGAAGTGTTTCCTCGCTCACTCAGCGACGATGCAGCGCGGCACGGCACGTTCGACGATGTGATCCGCCATCTGCCACGGATCCGCGCGATGGGATTCGACGTGCTCTATTTCCCACCGATCCACCCGATCGGGCGGATCAACCGCAAAGGGCGCAACAACGCACGCACCGCCGAGCCGGGCGACCCTGGCAGCCCCTATGCCATCGGCAGCGGCGAGGGCGGCCATGATGCCATCCACCCCGAGCTCGGCACAATCGAGGATTTCCGTCGCCTGCGCGAACAGGCGCATGCGCACGGGTTGGAATTGGCGCTCGATTTCGCCGTGCAATGCGCGCCCGACCACCCCTGGCTCGCTGAGCATCGCGCATGGTTCGCCTGGCGGCCGGATGGCTCGATGCGCTATGCGGAGAATCCGCCGAAAAAATACGAGGATATCGTCAACGTCGATTTTTACGCCGACGCCGCCATCCCGGATCTATGGCTCGCACTGCGCGATATCGTGCTATATTGGGTTGGCGAGGGGATACGCATCTTCCGCGTCGATAACCCGCACACCAAGCCGTTTGCATTCTGGCAATGGATGATCGCCGACGTGCGGGCGCGCGAGCCCACGGTATTTTTTCTCGCCGAGGCATTCACTCGCCCGAAGGTGATGTATCGTCTTGCAAAACTTGGATTCTCGCAATCCTACACCTACTTCACTTGGCGTAATACCAAAATAGAGCTGCAGGACTATCTGACCGAAATCAGCAACAGCCCGGTCAGTGATTTTTTCCGCCCGAATTTCTTTGTCAACACACCGGACATCAACCCGCCATTTCTGCAAACCTCTGGTCGCTCGGGATTTCTGATACGCGCAGCCCTCGCCGCGACATTGAGCGGTGCCTGGGGCGTCTATAACGGGTTCGAACTCTGCGAATCGGCAGCTCTTCCCGGGCGCGAGGAATATCTCGATTCCGAAAAATATCAGCTCCGGCAATGGGACTGGGAGAAGCCCGGCAATATCGTCGCCGAAATCACGCAGCTCAATGCCATTCGACGCCGCAATCCTGCGCTGCACACGCAGGGTGGGCTGCGTTTCCTGTCAGCCGACAATCAATCCATTTTATATTTCTGTAAAGCAACGGCGGATAGGAGCAACATTCTTTTGATTGCGATTTCGCTCGACCCGTTCAACGCGCAGGAGGCCGACATCACGCTTCCGATGTGGCAATTCGACTTGCCCGATACCGCCGCGATCGGCGTTCACGATCTGGTGCAGGACCTGTCGTTCACATGGCAAGGCATCTCACAGCATATCCGGCTCACGCCCGAGCGTGTACCCTATGCAATCTGGCGCCTCAGTATCTAGGGGAAATAAGTCATCGTGA
>DAHXNW010000321.1 GCA_027365195.1 Acetobacteraceae bacterium | reverse complement strand
GATGAACGATGCGTTTAGAAACCAACTCGCGGCAAGCTTGACGATGGACCGGCCGTCCGTGCATAAGCATTGCGGTCCGTGCTGGATCGCCGCCGCTCCGCGAAGGTTCGCGCAGCGGCGCTTTTGCCATTGAGGGGTTCGATGTTCGACTCGCTATCGGGGAAGCTGGGGGGCGTCTTCGATCGTCTGCGCGGTCGTGGCGTGCTCGATCCGGCCGATGTGGCGGAGGCGCTGCGCGAGGTGCGTCTGGCGATGCTGGACGCCGACGTCGCCCTCCCGGTGGTGCGCGATTTCATCGCCGCCGTGCGCGAGCGCGCCGCCGGCGCCGAGGTGATCGACAGCGTCGCCCCCGGCCAGCAGATCATCAAGATCGTCAACGATGCGATGATCGAGCAATTGGGCGGCGCCGGCGCGGTACCGCTCAATCTGAATGCCGCCGCCCCGGTGCCGATCCTGCTGGTCGGGTTGCAGGGGTCGGGCAAGACCACAACCGCCGGCAAGCTCGCCCTTCATCTGCTGCGGCGCGAGCGGCGGCGGGTGCTGCTCGCCAGCCTCGATACGCAACGGCCGGCGGCGCAATTGCAATTGGCACAGTTGGCCGAGACGGCGGGCGTCGCGAGCCTGCCGATCGTGCCCGGCGAGACGCCGTTGCAGATCGCCCGCCGCGCCCTCGACACGGCGCGGCGCGAGGTGATCGACGTCGTCATCCTCGACACCGCCGGGCGGCTGTCGATCGATGCGGCCTTGATGGAGGAAGTGCGCGCCATCCGCGATGCGACGCAGCCGGCGGAGACGCTGCTGGTGGTCGATGCGATGACCGGGCAGGACGCGGTGAACACCGCGCGCGCCTTCAACGAGGCGGTGGGCGTGAGTGGCATCGTGCTTTCCCGCATGGACGGCGATGCGCGCGGTGGTGCGGCACTCTCGATGCGCGCGATCACCGGCGCGCCGATCAAGCTCACCGGCACCGGCGAGAAGCTCGACGCGTTGGAGGTGTTCCATCCCGAGCGCGTTGCCGGGCGCATTCTCGGCATGGGCGACGTGGTCGGGCTGGTGGAGCGCGCCGCCGAGACGATCGATCAGGCGGAGGCGGAAAAACTCGCCGCCAAGATGATGAAGGGGCGCTTCGATCTGGAGGATTATGCGAGCCAGCTCAAGCAGATCGGCAAGATGGGCAGCCTCTCCGGCATCCTCGGCATGCTGCCCGGCGTGGGCAAGATGAAGGCGCAACTCGAGGACGCCAAGCTAGACACCACGGTGTTCAAGCGCCAGGCGGCGATCATCGGCTCGATGACGCCGAAGGAGCGGCGCACGCCCGACATCATCAAGGCGAGCCGCAAGCGGCGCATCGCCAGCGGGTCTGGCACCAGCGTGCCGGAGGTGAACCGGCTGCTGAAACAATTCGACGATATGTCCGCGATGATGAAGCGGATGAACAAGTTGGGGCAGAAAGGCCTGATGCGGCACGGGATCGCTGGTCTGATGCCGGGCCAGCGCCGGCCGTATTGACATTCGCACATAAGGAAATGATCGCATGAGCCTGAAAATCCGCCTCGCCCGCGCCGGTGCCACCAAGCGGCCATATTACCACATCGTGCTGGCCGACAGCCGTAGCCCGCGCGATGGCCGCTTCCTGGAGAAGCTCGGCAGCTACAACCCGATGCTGCCGGCCGAGCACGCCGAGCGGGTGCGGCTGCGCGACGAGCGCATCCGCCACTGGCTCTCGCAGGGGGCGCAGCCGACCGAGCGGGTGGCGCGTTTTCTCGGCCGCGCCGGCCTCGCCCCGATGCCCGCCTATCGCGAGCAGCCGGTGCAGTCGGCGCCGAAGAAGAAGGCGCAGGAACGCGCCAAGGCCGCTGCTTCGGCAGGCTAGGACGGCATTCGGGGCCGGTTGCATGGCGCAGACTCACGTCATTCTCGGGGTGATCGGACGGCCGCACGGCGTGCGCGGGCTGCTGCACGTGCAGAGCTACACCGCCGACCCGCGCGATCTCGCCGCCTATGGCCCGCTCAGCGACGGGCAGGGGCGCCAGTTCACGCTCGCCTGGCGCGCGCCGGGGATCGCGGCGCTCGCCGCGTTGCATGACGGCGTCGCGGTGCCGGTGGCCGATCGCGCGAGTGCGGAGCGTCTGTGCAAC
>DAHXNW010000310.1 GCA_027365195.1 Acetobacteraceae bacterium | reverse complement strand
CGATCACCACCGCCCCCTCTTCGGCAAAGCGCAAACAGGTGGCTTCGCCAATTCCGGTGCCACCGCCGGTGACGATCGCCACGTGGTCCTGCAGCCGGCCGCTCATGACAGCACCATGCCGCCATCGACCATCAGCGTCTGGCCGGTGACATAATCGGAGGCGGAGGAGGCGAGGAAGCGCGTCATGCCGACGAGATCCGCCGGTACCGCCGGGCGGCCGAGCAGGATTCCGGCGGAAAACGCGTCGATCGCCTGCTCCGGCTGCGCGGTCAGGCCGAGCGTGATGAATTCGCGGTCGAGTTGCTGCCATAGCGGCGTCTTGACGACGCCCGGCGCGAAGGCATTGACCGTGATCTTCTCGGCCGCCAGCGCCCGTGCCGCCGCCTGCGTCAGCGCCACCACGGCGAACTTGCTGGCGCAGTAATGGGCGAACAGCGGATAGCCCTGCTTGCCGGCGATCGAGGCGGTGTTGACGATTTTGCCACCGCCGCCTTGCGCGATCATCTGGCGGGCGCCTTCCTGGGTGCCGATCAGCACGCCGAGGCCGTTGACCCGCATGATCCGGTCCCAGTCCTGTTCGGTCACGTCCATGAACGGGCAGGTCTGGCTGATCCCGGCATTGTTGAACAGCACATCGAGCCGACCATGCGCCGCCACGGAGGCCGCCACCATCGCCCTGACCGAGGCGCGGTCGGCGACATCGACGCCAACCGCGATCGCAGCGGCGCCGGCGGCGCGCAGCGCGTCGGCCAACGTCTCGACGGTATCGCGGTCGCGGTCGGCGAGACAGACGCGCGCACCCTGTTCCGCCAGATCGCGCGCAACCGCCGCGCCGATGCCACCAGCCGCCCCGGTCACGATGATCGCCTTGCCGTCGAGCGATCCCTTCATTGTCGCCTCCCGCTCTCTGTCATCAGTGTCGCTTCACGTAGAACGCGGCAGCGGCCACGATGACGACGCCTTTGATGATGATTTGCGCCTGCACCGGCAGGCCGAACAGCAGCACGGCGTTGAAGATCGCGATCAGCACCGCCGCGCCGGCGAGGGCACCGCCGATCGTGCCGCGTCCGCCGGACAGGGCGACGCCGCCGATCACCGCAGCGACGATCGAATCGAGTTCGAAACCGCGTCCGACGAAATTATCGACGATGCCGACATAGCCCGACAGCACCAATCCGGCGATGGCGGCCATGACGGCGCTGATGACATAGACGGCAATGGTGATGCGGTCCGTATCGATGCCGACCAGCCGTGCCATCACCGGCCCGCCGCCGACGAGATAGACGCGCCGGCCGAAGGTCGCCCGGTGCAACAGCACCGCGGCACCGGCGCCGAGAACCAGCATCAGCATCAATGCGTACGGCAAGCCGTGCCAGGTCTGTGAGCCGAGGGCGCGCAACAGCCCCGGCACGTTGCCGGAGGGCGCGCCATGGGTCCAGGTAAAGCGCAGCCCTTGCAGCACCACCATCACCGCGAGGGTTGCGAGGAACGGTGAGACGCGCCGTTTGGCGACCAGCAGCCCGTTGGCCAGCCCGACCAGCACGCCGATCGCGAGCGTTACGCCGATGATGGCTGGCACGTCGCGGTCACGGCCGGAAAAACTCGTCGCTGCCACGGCAGCGGTCGCCATCACCGAAGCGACCGAGAGGTCGAGGCCGCCCAGCAGGATGACGAAGGTCTGGCCGATCACCACGATGCCGAGCGGCGCCAACTGCTGGAGCATGTTGGAGACGTTGCCGGCGGACAGAAACGCGGGCGCCGCCACGCCCGCCACCACGATGAGCACCACCAGGAACAGATAGATCGGCGTACCGCCTTGCAGCAAGCGTTGCACGGGCGTGCGTATCGCGGCGGCGCTCATGCCACGACCCGGCGCTTGTCGATCACCACGGAGACTGCGAGGATGATGATCAATCCCTGCACGACGAGCTGCATCTGCGAGGAAACATCGAGGAAGTTGAGCAGATTGTTGAGCACCGCGACCAGATAGGCGCCCAGCAGCGTGCCCATCACACCGCCCCGCCCGCCGGCCAGCACCGTCCCGCCGACAACGACCGGCGTGATCGAGGCGAGCGTGTAATTGGCACCGGTATAGGGCTGTCCGCTGCCGAAACGGGCGACCAGATAGATCGCGGCGAGCGCGCTGCAAGCGCCGGAAACCGCGTATGCGACCACCAGAACCCGTCGCCGCGGCAGCCCCATCAGAGACGCCGCCACAGGATCATCGCCGACGGCATAGACATAGCGGCCGAACGGTGTCAGCCGCAGCAGCAGGGCCGCGATGACGAACACGAGCAGAACCGCCACCCCCGCCACCGGCAGCCCGAGGACACGGCCATAGGCCAGGAAATCGAACCCGTCCGGCACCCCGCCCACCGGCCCCTTGGCGTAGAGCAGCGTGATGCCTTGCAGCACCGCCCCACTGCCCAACGTCACGATCAGCGGATGCACCCGCAGCCACACCACCGTGAGGCCGTTGATGGCGCCGAGCAGCGCGCCGAGCACGATGACCCCTGCCACCACCGGCAGCACCATCGAGGCGTCGCTGTCGATCAGCCCCGAGGTCAGCACCGCGAGTAGGCTGATCAGCGAGCCGACCGACAAATCGATGCCGCCGGTCAGCACGACCACGGTCTGGCCCAGCCCGACGATCGCGAGATCGGTCGCCTGCTCCAGCACATTGAGCAGGTTGCCGGGCTGGATGAAGCTGTGCGACAGCGCAGCACCCAGCGCGAGCAGCAGGAGCAACAGCGACGTGACGGCGATCAATCCGGTCGGCAACCGCCCTGTGGTCATGCCGCCCGCTCCACCCCGCCCGGCGCGTGGCTCGTGGCCAGCGCGATGACGGCTTCCTCGGTGATCGCGGCGCCCTCCAGCGTGCCGGCCACATGGCCTTCGCGCATCACCACGACATGGTCCGACAGGCCGACGATCTCGGGCAGTTCGGACGAGATCATCAGCACCGCGACACCCTCCGCCGCGAGCGCGCGCATGATGCGATAGATTTCGACCTTGGCGCCGACATCGACGCCGCGCGTCGGCTCGTCGAGGATCAGCACCCGGCGGCAGATGCGCGCCCAGCGGGCCAGCAATACCTTCTGCTGGTTGCCGCCCGACATCACCGCAACCGATGTGGCCGCACCGCGGCAGGCGATGCGGAACGCCGCGATCTCCGCCTCGGCCGCCGCCCGCTCGCGCGCCCGGTCCAGCAGACCGGCGCGGCTGAAGCGCGCCAGGGCCGGGGCGGAGATATTGGCCGCCACATCGAGCAGCATCGCCAAGCCCTGGCCCTTGCGATCTTCCGAGACCAGGCCGACACCGAGGGCGATCAGCGCCGCCGGCGTGGGATGCGCGATGGTGCGGCCGTCGATCGTGAGCGTGCCGGCGCTCATCTTCAGCCCGCCGAAGATCGCCATCGCGAGCTCGGTGCGGCCCGACCCGATCATGCCGGCGAGGCCGGTGATGGTGCCGGCGCGCAACGTGAGGGACGCATCGTGCACCCGGCCGGGCAGCGTGACATTGCGTGCTTCGAGCACGACGGGGCGATCGGCGCGGAGGCTCGCCGGGCGCGGCGGGAACAGCTCCGCGAGGTCGCGCCCCACCATCGCCGAGACGATGCGCTCCCGGCTGATCTCGGCCACCGGCGCGGTCAGCACGTGCTGGCCATCCTTGAGCACCGTCACGCGATCGCAGAGGGCGAAGATTTCCTCCAGCCGGTGCGAGATATAAACGATCGCGACACCCTGCGCGCGCAGCGCGCGGAGCCGCTCGAACAGCAGTTCCACCTCATGGCCGGAAATCACCGCCGTCGGTTCGTCGAGGAACAGCACGCGGACATTGTGGACCAGCGCCTTGGCGATCTCCACCATCTGCTGGTCGGCGACACTGAGATCGCGCACCAGACTGCGCGGGTCGAGATCGACGCCGAGCCGCGTCAACACGTCGCGCGCCTCGGCCCGCGTGCGCCCGCGGTCGATGGTGCCAAGACGGGTATGCCGCTCATGGCCGATGAAGATGTTCTCCGCCACCGACAGATGCGGGAACAGCACGAATTCCTGGTAGATGACATGCAGGCCGCGCGCCTTGGCATGGCCGGGCGAAGTCCACACCACGGGCGCACCGTCGAAGGCGATGTGGCCTGCTTCGGGCTGATGAACGCCGGCGGCGATCTTGGTCAGCGTCGATTTTCCGGCGCCGTTCTCGCCGACCAGCGCATGGATCTCGCCGGCCCGCACCTCGAACGTGACACCGGCGAGCGCGCGCACGCCGGGGAACGATCGATGGATATTCGACAGCGTCAGCATGCGGGTGCGTCTCTCGGGTCGCGGTGACGTGACACCGGCCGGAACCGCATCGGCTCCGGCCGGATTTGATGCTACTTCGGGTAGTCCACCGAATAGCTCGACGGATTATAGCCCGGCCCCATGCCACCGGTGACCAGCATATCCGCCGGACCATCGGGCACCACCTCGTCCTTGATGCTGAGGTCCGGCTTGACGGAGGCGGTGGCGTCACCGTCGGTGAGGGCGATCTGCGAATTGATCTGATACGTGCAGGGCACCCTGGCGCCGTTGAGCACCTGCAGCGCGACATTGATGGCAACCCCGCCCATCGCCGGCGGATAGCCGATCTCCAGCATCGGGATTTTATATTTCAGCGCCATCTGCAAGGGGCCGTTGACGTCGGCGGTGGTGTGCATCGGGATTTCGCCGGGCTTGAAACCGGCTTCCAGAAATGCCTCGATCGAGCCGGGCACTTGCAAGCCGTGCGCCGACCAGACGGCGTCGATGCTGTGGCCGTATTTGGCGATCACCGCCTGCATCACCTGTTTGCCTTTCACCGGGCTCCAGTCCGAATAGACGGTGTCGAGAATTTTGATGCCCGGGTATTGCGAGAACACTTCCATCGCCGGGCCGACGCGGTTCTCGCTCGGGCTGGAGCCGGCCTGCCCCGCGAGGATGACGACATTGCCCTTGCCGTGCAGCTTCTCGACGATCCACTGCGCGAACAGCCGGCCCATCATTGCGTCCGACGCGGTGACGAAGGTGACGAAATTATTCGACTGCACCCGTCGATCGACCATCACCACCGGGATCCCGGCCCGCATCGCGCGTGTTACCGCCGGATCGACCGCCTTTTCGGTGTTGGCGCTGACGATCAGCAAATCGACCTTGCGCGCAACCAGATCCTGGATGTCGGCGACCTGCTTTGCATCGTCGTGCCCGGCATCGGTGATCAGCAGATGCGCGATCTTGTCCTTATGTTCGGCGGCCGCTTTTTCCATCGAATGCAGCATCACGACGCGCCAGCTATCGCCGAGGCCGGCATTGGAAAAGCCCAGCGTGTAGGGACCGGCCTTTTTATATTTCGCCGTATCGCTGAAGCAGAGCTTGGTCGCGGGATTGAACAGGAAGGTGCGCGGGGCACCGGTATAGCCATCGGCCATTACCTGTCCGGTAGAGGCCAAAGCAAAGACAGCAGCCAATCCACTTACGACGATCCGACGACGCATGAACGCCTCCCCTTTGTGTTGGCGGGGAAGGACAGGCCCTGTTGTGGACCGTGCTGCGCTTCTCCCGACTGACCGACTATCGCGGCCTGAGCAAACACTACGAACCTCCGTGCGCCTGCCCAACAGGGATGTTGTCCATTTTGGACATGGTTCCTGGCGACCGCGCGCCGTCTTGCGGGCATGCTGGATACGTTACCGAATGGCCGCCGTAGACGGCCTTTTGCCATTGAGGAGGAGACAGGCGGTGAGCAACCCCGACGCGCTCAACCGTTCGCCGGTCGGCTGGATCGGCATCGGCAAGATGGGCAACCCGATGAGCCGGCGCGTTCTCGCCGCCGGCTTTGCGGTAACTGTATTCGATCCCGACATCGCCAATCGCGCGACCGTCGTGGCCGAGGGCGCCGTCCCGGCGCATGATCTGGCGTCCCTTGTGGATGCCGCCGAGGCGGTGTTCCTGACGATTCCGAACGACGAGGTATTGCGCGCGATCGTCTGCGGCCCTGAAGGGCTCGCCAGCCGGGTGGGGCCACGCCACGTCGTGGTGGAGATGAGCACGGTCTCGCCGCGCGTCTCGGCCGAGGTCGCGGCGGCGCTGGCGCCGACGGGTGCCGCCTATCTGCGCGCGCCGGTCTCCGGCTCGACCGCAACCGCCGCGGCGGGCGCGCTGGCGGTGCTGTTGTCCGGCCCGCGCGAGGCGTTCGATCGGGTGCTGCCGGTGCTCGTCACCTTCTCGCAGCGCCAGACCTGGCTCGGCATCGGGGAAGAGGCACGATATCTGAAGCTCGTGCTGAATACCCTCGTCGGCGCGACCTCGGCGCTGCTCGCGGAGGCGCTGACACTCGGCGCCAAGGGCAATCTATCGGTGGCGCAGATGCTGGAGGCGATCGGCGGCAGCGCGGTCGCCTCGCCGCTGATCGCCTATAAACGGGACATGCTGGTCAACCGGCGTTTCGATGCCGCATTCACCGTGACACAGATGATGAAGGATTTCGATCTCATCCTAGGCGCCGCGCGCGACGATCACGTGCCGATGTTCCTGACCGCATTGATCAGACAGCAATACGAATCGGCGCATGCGGTCGGTGAGGCGGAGCAGGATTTCTTTGTTCTCTATGAGCAGTATCAGCGACTGGCCGGTACCTCCGGGAGCTGATGGGTTCACCCAGCCTGCTTGACTTCTCCGGGCCGGCCGCATCACCGTCCGCCCCGGGAGGCTGCGTGCGATGAATGCGTACGAGTTGCTGCGGGTGATCGATTTCCTGGAAAAGGCGCGCGATCCGTTTCGCCGCATGATGCCGATATGGGACGACGATCCGGCGTGGCGCATGGTCACGCATCTGGTGAAATCGCACGCCAAGGGGCGCGACGTCGCCATCTCGGCGCTGGCAAACGTTGCCGACGTGCCGTACGCGACCGCCATGCGGCGTATCAAGTCGATGATCGCGGACGGGCATATCGAGCGCATCGCGCGCCCTGGCGGGCGTTCGTTCGGTCTGCGTCCGAGCGAGGCGCTGTGCCTGTCGTTCCAGCGCTACGCCGAGCACATCAAGCGTCTGCTGGCGCAGACCTTCGGCCTGCGCGCGCCGAGCGATGACGAGGACGACTACTATTTCGGCGGCGCCTATCTGGCCGGCCAGATCATCCCGCCGCTATCGCTGCTGCACAAGCGGCGCGACGAGAAGCTCGAGCTGCGCTTCCTGCTGCACGACGACAACTACTTTGCCGCCATGCGCAACATGTGGTCGGATTTTCGCAGCAATCTCGCATCGCGCCGCAATTTCGACCTTGCCGTGCTGCCCGCGTTGCACGAGGCCGTGGAGCGCAACGGCGCGCTTGCGCAGTCACGCTACGATGTCATTACCCTCAACCTGCCCTGGCTCGGTGAGTTCGTGGCACGTGGGCTGGTGCAGCCGCTGGACGGGCTGCTGGCCGCCAACGCGCTCAACCCGATGGATTTTCACCCGGCGGTGTGGTCCACCGGGCGCTGGCAGGGCGTGCAGTTCGGCGTGCCGATCTATTGCACCATCGAGGTGCTGGCGGCACGGCGCGACTTGTTCGAGCAAGCCGGCTGCGCCTTTCCGCGCAGCTTCGCCGAGGTACTCACCGCCGGGCGCGCGCTGCATGCGCCGCACAAGGAGCAATACGGCATCACCTGGAATCCGGCGCGCGGCATGCCGGTTGCCAACGCCTTCCTGTTCTTCGTCGGCTGTTGCGGCGCCAGCCTGTTCACGTTGCCGCGCGCCGGCGACGGGTTCAGTCTCGACGATCTCGACCTGCGCACCATCCGCCCGGCGATCGACACGCCTGCGGCGCGCACGACGCTCGCCTATATGCACGAACTGCTGGCGATTTCGCCCCCCGACGCGCTCGACCTGAGCTGGAACCGCTCGCTCGACGTGTTCATGACCGGCCACGCGGCGATGGCCTATTGCTGGACGATGCGCGCGGCGCGGTTCGAATACGATCTGATTTCCACAGTGAAGCAGAAGGTGGAATATCTGCCACAGCCGGCCGGACCAGGCGGGCAGAACGTCTCGCCCATCGGCGGCTTTCTGCTCGCCGTGCCGGCCAATCTGCCGCCCGAGCGGGCCCGGCTGGCCGCCGAGGGAATCGCCTGGATGGCCTCGCCCGAAGCGATGAAAGCCAGCGTGCGGAACGGCTTTCCGGTAGCACCGCGCTTCTCCGTCAGCGCCGACCCGGAGGCGGCGGCAAGTTCGCCGATCGTCCGCTTCGTCGACCGGCTGGCCAAGCGCAATCTGCTGCAGACATGGCAGCGCCCGCCGGTGCCGCAATTCGCCCAGGTGGAAGAGATTCTCGGCACCGAGATCCATGACGCGCTCGCCGGCCGCAAGACGGATGCCCGCGCACTGGCCGACGCGCAGGCCCGCGCGGATCGGCTGTTCGATGTAAGATGATGCGCCAGGGAGATCCGCGACAGTGACCGACA
Organism: Acetobacteraceae bacterium; assembly: GCA_027365195.1. GTDB lineage: Bacteria > Pseudomonadota > Alphaproteobacteria > Acetobacterales > Acetobacteraceae > DAHXNW01. Next base: position 7,868 of record DAHXNW010000310.1, on the reverse strand, counting down.
TGCCATCCTTCGTCTACACCGCCCACGCGGCCCGCGTGATCTTCGGCGCCGGCACGCTGCAGCGTCTGCCCGAGGAGGTCGCGCGGCTCGATCTCGAGCGCGTGCTGGTGCTCGCGACACCGCAGCAGCAGGCGAGCGCGCATGATCTTGCGCTCCGGCTCGGGGCGCGTGCCGTGGGGGTCTATGCGGGTGCGATGATGCACACCCCGGTCGCGGTCACCGAGGATGCCATGCGCACGGTATCCGAACGGCGCGTGGATGGCCTGATCGCCGTTGGCGGCGGCTCGACCACCGGCCTTGCCAAGGCGATCGCCCTGCGCACCGACCTGCCACAGATCGTCGCCCCCACCACCTATGCGGGATCGGAAATGACGCCGATCCTGGGCGAGACGAAGGATGGCGCCAAGGTGACGCAGAGCAGCCCGAAAATCCTTCCCGAAGTGGTGATCTATGACGTCGATCTGACGCTCAGCCTGCCGCCCGCGCTGTCCGGCACCAGCGGCATCAACGCCATCGCCCATGCCGTCGAGGCGCTCTATGCCAAGGAGCGCAATCCGGTGATCAGCCTGATGGCGCTGGAGGCGATCGGCACGCTGTTCCGATCACTGCCGCGGGTCGTGGCCGATCCGGCGGGGCGCGAGGCGCGGGCCGAGGCGCTGTATGGCGCGTGGCTGTGCGGCACCTGCCTCGGCGCGGTCGGCATGGCGCTGCACCACAAGCTCTGCCACACGCTTGGCGGTAGCTTCGACCTGCCGCATGCCGAGACGCATACCGTGGTGCTGCCGCACGCGCTCGCCTATATCGCGCCTGCCATCCCCGAGGTGATGCAGCGGCTCGCCCGAGTACTCGGCGCCGCCGATGCGCCAGGGGCGCTCTATGATCTGGCTGGGCGCGTGGGAGCAAAACGGGCGCTGCGCGACCTCGGCATGCCGGAGAGCGGCATCGACATGGCAACCGACCGGGCCTTGGCCAACCCTTACTGGAACCCACGGCCGCTGGAACGCGAGGCGATCCGCGCGTTGATCGCCCGCGCCTGGCGCGGCGATCCGCCGCAGCCCGACGGCGGATATGCGATCTAGAGCGTGATATGTTCGAATTGAGTCTGCACCGGCCCGCACCCCCACGCGTCATCTCCCCTTGGCACCCATTCAGCATACTGTCGTGGGTGGCCGGGTGCGGGCCGGTGCAGGCTAAAGCTCTCAAGCTCTAAGCCTACGCTCGGAAATCAATGTGGCGCCGGCGCGCATTTATTTTCAAACAAACTTTGATAAAGCGAGGAAACCCGTCATGGCTACCGATCGCACCGCAACGCCTGCCGAAAAATTCGCCTATTTCGACGAACGCACCTCCGCCGCCATCGTCAACGCCCGCATGGGCGCTGGCATCGACCCGAGGCTGCGCCAGGTGATTTCCGTCATCGTCAAACATCTGCACGCCGCCGCGCGGGAGATCGAACCGACGCCGGAGGAGTGGCTCGCGGCGATCAACTTCCTCACCGAGGTCGGCCACACCTGCACCGACTGGCGGCAGGAGTTCATCCTGCTCTCCGACGTGCTCGGCGTGTCCATGCTGGTCGATGCGCTCAACCATCACCGGCCGCCGGGCGCCACCGAGAACACGGTGCTCGGGCCGTTCTACCTTCCCCAAGCTCCGCATTATCCGAACGGCGCCAATATCTGCCTCGACGGCAAGGGCGAGCCGATGGTGGTGCGCGGGCGTGTGCTGGACGCGGCGGGCAACCCCGTCGCCGGCGCCACGCTCGATATCTGGCAGACCAACGATGACGGCTTCTATGACGTGCAGCAGAAAGGCGTGCAGCCGGAGTGGAACCTGCGTGGCGTGTTCACCTCGGCGGCGGACGGCTCGTATTGGTTTCGCTCGGTGAAGCCGCGCTACTACCCGATCCCGGACGACGGGCCGGTCGGCGTGCTGCTCCGCGCGCTCGGCCGCACGCCCAACCGCGCCGCGCATTGTCACTTCATCGTGACCGCACCCGGCTTCGAGCGGGTGGTGACGCATATCTTCACCCCCGACTGCCCCTATCTGCATGAAGACGCGGTGTTCGGCGTGAAGGAATCGCTGGTCGCGAACTTCGTGCGGGTGACGGACGCGGCGCAGGCGGCAAGCCTCGGGGTCGCAGCGCCGTTCTGGTCCGTCAATTGGGACTTCACCCTCGTCGCTGCAATGTCATCCGGCTGACCTTGTCTCCAACACCCGTGCGGCCGTACGTTCGGGAAGAATGCTGCGTCACCTTACGGTTTGGCGATAGTGCAATGCACCCGCTCGGCGGCGCAGGCTTGGCGAGCAAAAGGCGAGAAGGTGCGCGCCGGGTTGGCCGGCGGCGGCGCGCGAAACGGAGACAATCCCCAACGGTCATTTTTTATGGCCGTTGGTATTATTGCTGAACAAACCCTCAGTGGACTGCCCACTGCCGAACGCGCCAATTGAAACCAGTTCCAACCCCAAAGCGGCCGGCCGCGCACAGAAGGAAGTCACAATGTCCGTGATCCCTGAGCTTGCAGGCAAAAAGTACAATCTCGACATAGGCTCCGTAAAGGATCGTGTCTCTCCCGCCGAGTGGGAGGCCCGGGTCGATCTTGCCGCCTGCTACCGACTCGTCGCTCTCTGGGACATGACCGATATGATCGCCAACCACATATCGGTGCGCGTTCCAGGCGAACCCGAGCATTTTCTAATCAATGCCTACGGCTTGCTATACGAGGAGATCACCGCATCCAGTCTCATCAAGATCGATCTCGATGGCAACATCGTTGCCAAGCCGGATTTCGACTATGGCGTCAACCGCGCCGGTTTCGTCATTCACAGCGCAATCCATCGCGCCCGGCATGACGCGGCGTGCGTGATTCACACGCACACGCCGGCCGGCATGGCTGTGTCGTCGATGAAATGCGGCTTCTTGCCGATGACGCAGACGGCGATGCGCTTCGCGCGCGTGGCCTATCACGACTTCGAAGGCGTCGTCGTCGATCTCGATGAACAACAGCGCCTGGTCGAGAATCTGGGCGACGCCGATCTCATGGTTCTCCGGAACCACGGCCTATTGGTGGTCGGCCCAACAATTCCGCAGGCTTTCAGCAATATCTATCGGGCCGAATTGGCTTGCAAGGCGCAGGTGCTTGCGGTGTCCACCGGCGCCGATCTCGTCATGCCATCCGAGGCGGTGATCGCCAAAACCAACTACCTGTATCGCCCCGAGGTTCGCCGGCCGTTCGGGATTCTCGAGTGGCCGGCGTTGCTTCGCAAGCTGGATCGGATCGATCCATCCTTTCGCCTCTGACCCAGAGGCTGCCTCATCCGGTTGAGAAGACTTGCAACAGACGACCAGGGGCGACCGCGACATCCACCGCCGCCTATCGATTGCGCCGGTGGGTGGCGATGGCAAAATAGAAGAAAGCGGCACCCGTCGCGTAGAAATAGAGATCGAAACGATCGTTATATCGCCAGGTAAAAAACCCGCCCCCGGCCAACGATGCAACACCGAGAATGGCGGTGAACAGAACGGCGGTGCGCATCGTCGAGCGCCGCTGTTTGAGGATCGTGGTGGCTTTCTCGTTGACCTCGCGTAACTGCCGCGACCGGTCGGCGCACGCCGGCGAGCAGACCAACGCGAACCCCAGATCCTCGCCGCACTCCGGGCAGACGCCCTTGAAACAGGCGGCGCAGACGCCGACCGCGATGGCCGGCGCATGGCGGTAGCACTGCATCAGCGCGCCGCCTTGGCCTCGCGGCGGCGGGCGTGCAGGATCCATTCGGTATAGCCGTTCGGCTGCGCGCGGCCCTGCAAAACCAGATCGCAGGCGGCGGCGAAAGCGGCGCCGTTGTAATCGGGCGCCATCGGCCGATAGGCCGGATCGGCGGCGTTCTGCCGGTCCACCACCACTGCCATGCGGCGCAGCGATTCGACCACCTGCGCTTCGCTCACCACCCCGTGCAGCAGCCAGTTGGCGATGTGCTGGCTCGAAATGCGCAGGGTGGCGCGATCCTCCATCAGCCCGACGTCGTGGATATCGGGCACTTTGGAGCAACCCACGCCCTGGTCGATCCAGCGCACCACATAGCCGAGAATGCTCTGTGCGTTGTTGTCGAGTTCCTCGCGCACGGCTTCGTCCGGCCAGTTGGCGCCCTCCGCCAGCGGCGGGGTCAGCAACGCGGCGAGCGGTGCCGGGGTTTCGGCGGCCAGTTCACTCTGCCGCGCTGCTACATCGACCGCGTGGTAATGCAGCGCGTGCAAGGTCGCCGCCGTTGGCGAGGGTACCCAGGCGGTGTTGGCGCCGGCGCGCGGATGGCCGATCTTCTGCTCCAGCATCTCGGCCATGCGGTCTGGCGCCGCCCACATGCCCTTGCCGATCTGCGCCCGCCCGCGCAGGCCAGAGGCAAGGCCGATCGCCACGTTGCGCTGCTCATAGGCGGCGATCCAGGGCGTGTGCTTGATCGCGCTCTTGCGGATCATCGCGCCGGCCTCGATGGAGGTGTGGATCTCATCGCCGGTGCGATCGAGAAAGCCGGTGTTGATGAACGCCACGCGCCCGGCGGCGGCGGCGATGCAGGCGCGCAGATTGGCGCTGGTGCGGCGCTCCTCGTCCATGATGCCCATCTTGAGCGTGTGGCGCGGCAGGCCGAGGATGTCCTCCACCCGCGCGAACAGCGTATCGGCGAAGGCGACCTCCTCCGGCCCGTGCATTTTCGGCTTGACGATATAGACCGAGCCGGCCCGGCTGTTGCGCAGCGCGCCGCCACCGCGCAGATCGTGCAGCGCGATCAGCGCGGTGATCGCCGCATCGAGCATCGTCTCGGGGATCTCGCGCCCCTCGGCATCGAGCACCGCATCGGTGTACATGTGGTGGCCGACGTTGCGCACCAGCATCAGGCTGCGGCCGGGCAGAGTGATCTCGCCGCCGCCGGGCGCCCGATAGCGCCGGTCCGGTTGCAGCCGGCGCTGTTGCGTGCGGCCGGCCTTCTCGAAATCGGCGCTGAGGGTGCCTTGCATCAGCCCGAGCCAGTTGCGATAGGCGCCGACCTTGTCGGCCGCGTCCACCGTGGCGACGGAATCCTCGCAATCGATGATCGTCGAGATGGCGGATTCGAGCCGCACATCGGCCAGTCCGGCGGGATCGGTGGCGCCGATCGCATGCGCCCGGTCGATCACCAGTTCGGCATGCAGCCCGTTGTTGCGGAGCAGCACCAGGGTGGGATCGGCCGGCTCCCCGGTGTAGCCGGCGAATTTTTCCACCTCGCGCAGCCCGCTCTCGCGGCCATCGGCGAGGCGCACCTGAAGGGCGCCGGCCACGATGCGATACTGCCGCGCCTCGGCGTGGCTGCCACTGGCGAGCGGGAAGGCCTGGTCGAGAAACGCCCGCGCCCGCGCCACCACGGCGGCGCCACGCGCGGCGTTGAAGCCGGCGCCGCGCGCCAGCCCCGCCGTCTCGGCGATCGCATCGGTGCCGTAGAGCGCGTCGTACAGACTGCCCCAGCGCGCATTCGCCGCATTCAGCGCATAGCGCGCATTGGTCACCGGCACGACGAGCTGCGGCCCGGCGATGCGCGCGATTTCGTCATCGATACCGCTGGTCGTGATCTCCACCGACGCCGGTTCCGCCTGCAGATAGCCGATACCGCGCAGAAAGGCTTCATACTCTGCCGCATCCCGCACGCTGCCACGCCGCGCGCGGTGCCAGGCATCGATTTCGGCCTGTAGCGCATCGCGCCGCTCCAGCAGCGCGCGGTTGCGCGGTGCCAACTCGGTCAGCATGGCCGCGAAGCCCTGCCAGAACCGCGCCGCACTCACGCCGGTGCCGGGCAGTGCCGCGTCATTGACGAAATCACGCAGCACGCCGGCGATGCGCAGGGCGCCCTCGGTCACATGGGTCTCGCTCATCATCGTCTCTCCTCGAATATTGACGGCTTTGTTGGCCTTTACCGCTGGATTGTCGAGACCGGGGCGTGCGTGGCAGCCGGCACCGGCCAACACTTCATTGTGCAGCCGTTAACCGATCGAGCCGCAGCCGCTCGCGCCCGTCGGTGAACCTGCGCGCTGTCAGCATGGCCGCCATGATCGCCGCGAGGCCGCCGCCGCCGCCGAGCAGGAACATCAGCAGGATCTGATATTTCACCGCGGCGATCGGGTCGAGGCCGGCGAGGATCTGTCCGGTCATGATGCCGGGCAGTGTCACCAGCCCGGCGGCGGACATCTGGTTGATGATCGGCAGCATGCCGCGTCGCATCGCCTCGCGGCGCAACCGGCCGGTGGCGAGGGCAAAGCTGTGGCCGAGGGCGAGGCGCGCCTCGATCGCCGCCCGCTCGCGCCGTATGCCGCCGAGCAGGGAGTCGAGCGTGAGGCTGCACCCGTTGAGCACATTGCCCAGCACGATGCCGGTGAGCGGAATGGCGTACCGCGCATCGTACCACGGTCGCGGCCGTAGCGCCGTGGTGAGCGCCAGGATGGCGGTTACGCCGGTGGCGCTCCCGATCGCGGCCCCGGCGATCGCGAACATGACGAGCCGGCCGAGACGCTGCGCCGGCCGTGCACTCGCCTCGCGCGCGGCGACGGCGACCATCAGCAGCAGCAGGCCGAGCGTGAGCAGCGGCGCATGGGCGGCGAAGACGAAGCGCAGCACCAGCCCGACCAGCAGCAACTGCACCACCATACGCACGGCGGCGATCAGCATCGCCCGATGCAGCCCGAGAGAGAGGCCGATCGAGAGCAGTCCGTCGAGCGCCAACAGCGCGGCGGAGACCGCGAGATCGCGCGCGGTGAGCGGGATCGGGTTCACGCCGGCATCGCGGGAAGCACGGGCGGGCAGAGCCGCCGGTCCACCATCCGCAGCACTCGGGCGCCGAGCCGCTGCGGCTGTGCGGGGTCGTGCGTCGCGAGCAGCAGGGCCATGCCGGCGCGCCGGTGCTCGTCCAGCAGCGCCTCGACCCGCGCCACCGACGCGGGATCGAGCGCTGCCGTCGGTTCGTCGAGCAGCAGCACCGCCGGCGCATCGCCGAGCGCGCGCAGCAGCGCCAGCTGCTGCCGCTCGCCCGAGGAGAGTTGCGATACCGCCATCCCGAGCACCGCCTCGGGCAGAGCGAGTCGCGCGGCAAGGGGGGCGATCGCTTCCGGCATGGCGAAATGCGCGGCCACGCTCTCCGCCCACCAGCCCGATTCGGCGGCGCAATAGCGCACCCGCGCCCGCCACTGCGGCCCCGTCATGCCGGTGCGTGCGACTCCATCCAGCCAGACGTCGCCCACGCTGGGGTCGAGATCGGCGATCATGCGCAGCAGAAGACTCTTGCCGGAGCCGGAAGCGCCCTGGATGGTGACCGCCTCGCCGGCCGCGAGGGTGAGATCGAACGGCCCGGCATGGGCGCTGCGCAGCCCGCGGAGGCGCAGCCGGGGTGTCTCCCGTGCCTCCGTCAAGCGTTCAGGCCGCGCAGCGCGCCAGCAGGCGGGCGTGCGCGCGGATGCCGTGGCGGAAGCAGCGCAGCTCGAATTTCTCATCCGGGCTGTGTGCTTGATCGTCCGCGAGGCCGAAACCCAGCAGCAGGCTGTCGATGCCAAGCACCCGGCGCAGGCTGTTCACCACCGGAATCGAGCCGCCGCTGCCGATCATTACCGCTTCGCGGCCATATTCCTCGGCGAGCGCGGCCTGGGCGGCGCGCATCCAGCGCGACTCGGCCGGGATCTCGATGCCCGGCGCCTGCGAATGGACGGTGCAGGTGATCTCGGCATCGGCCGGCCGGCGCGCCTCCAGGAAACGCTCGAACCCGGCGATCACCTTGGCCGGCTGCTGGCCGGGCACCAGGCGGAAGGAGATTTTCGCATGCGCCTCGGCCGGGATCACGGTTTTGCTGCCCGGCCCGCT
>DAHXNW010000304.1 GCA_027365195.1 Acetobacteraceae bacterium | reverse complement strand
GTGCCGAAATTGGCCAGGCCGCCGGTCAGCGTGCCGGTGCCGGCGGCCAATGTGAGGCTGTTGGCCGCACTCGCGCTGCCCACCACGGCGCCCACGAACACGCCGCCGGGATCGAGCGTGATCTGCGCCGCGCCGGTGCCGGAGAGTTGCACGGCGACCCCCGCGGTGCCGACGCCCACGATGGTGCCGGCGTTGACGATGCTCACCTGGCTCGTCACACCCGATGGTTCGGCATAGACGCCGATCAGGCCGGTGATGGTGCCGGCGTTCTGGATGGTGACCTGCCCGGTCGCCTGGCCGCCGATGCTGCCCGGCGTGAGCAGGATGCCGACCGAAGCGGTGCCGCCGTTGATCAGCGCGGTGGTGTCGAGACTATCCCCGTTGGTGACCTGGCCGGTGCCGGCGAGCGCCACGCCGAACAGCCCGGCCGAGGCGACGATCGTCGCATCGTTCACCACCGTCCCGTTCGAGCCACCGGTAGGTGGGATGAAGGAGACACCGCCGAGGATCTGTGCCTCGGTGCTGGTATCAGTGCCGTTGGTGACGAGGCCGTAGCCGGCGATGCTGATGCCGACCAGCCCGAGGGAAGAATCGACGGTGCCGAAATTGGTCACCGTGCCGCCGCCGAGCGAGACCCCAGCCTCCAGCCCGCCGATGTGTGCCGCGGTGACGCTGGTGCTGCCGTTGATCACCGATCCGCGGCCGAGGGAGATGCCGATCAGATCGGCGGCGTTCGCATTGGTGCCGACGATGCCGTAATTGGTCAGCGTGCCGACGCCGAGCACCACCCCGTTATCGACGCCGCTGATCAGCGCGTCACCGCCGCTCGTCGCACCGTTGGTGATGGTGCCGCTGGTCAGATAGACGCCGATGCTATTGGCGGTACCCGGGCTGAGCGTGCCCGTGCTCTCGATACTACCGAGATTGGCGAGGCTCCATGCCGTCGCGGTGCCAGTGCCGGAGATCGCGATGCCCGCCGTTTCGACCCCGCCACTCGACGTCACCTGCGTCGGGCTGACCGAGAGGACGTAGCCGGGGCTCGTCAGCACCGTCGAGATGGTTCCCGGATTAGCCATGTGGTTTCCCTGCGGCTATTTAAAATACAATCATTAATAGATGACGGTCTAACGCAAATTCTAACAGATGTCAGTCTATTTTAGTGATCATCCAATAATTTTTCATGTCGTCGCCGAGAACCGCTCGCGATAGGCCTGCGGCGTGCTGGCCAGATGGCGCAGAAAGCTCTGCCGCATCGTCTCCACCGAGCCGAAGCCGCATTGCCGGGCGATCCGCTTCAGCGGTGCGCTCGTATCGGCGAGCCATTGCTGCGCCGCCGCGACGCGCAGCCGCTCCACCGCGCGCGCCGGGGTGAGGCCGCAGCGCGCGCGATAGAGCCGGGCGAAGCTGCGCGCGCTCATCCCGGCCTCGCGGGCGAGTGTGGCGACCGGGAGGTCGTCGGCGAGATGCCGCCCGATCCAGTCATGCAGGGCAGCGAAGCGCTCATCGATGCCGGCATCCGGCAGGCCGGTGGCGAACTGCGCCTGATCGCCCGGCCGCTGCGGGAACATCACCAGATGGCGGGCGATGGCGCGCGCCGTCGCTGGCCCGAGATCGGCGCCCACCAATGCCAGGGCAAGGTCGATGCCGGCGGTGATGCCGGCCGAGGTCCACAGCCCGCGATCGTGGATGAAAATCGGCGCCGGATCGACGCGGGCGGCGGGAAATCGGGCGGCGAGATCGGCGCAGCGCGACCAGTGCGTCACCACCCGCCGGCCATCGAGCAGCCCGCAGGCACCGAGCAGGAAGGCGCCGGTGCAAACGGAGGCCACGCGCCGCGCGCCAGCGGCCTGCGCGCCGAGCCAGGCGCGCATCGCCGGCTGCGCCGTGAGCGGATATACCCCGGGGCCGCCAGCCACGATCAGCGTATCCACCGGCGCCGTAACACTCGCCAGCGCCGCCGCCATCAGCGCGAGACCGGAGGAGGTCGCGACCGGTCCCGCCCGCGGCGCCACCGGATGCAGCGCATAGGGCAGCGGGCAGCCTTCGGCGGCAGCGAAATCATTCGCCGTGGCGAACACCTGGAGCGGGCCGGCGATGTCCAGCAGTTGCACGCCGGGAAAAGCGAGCAGCACGATCGGGCGTGGCGGATTTGGCAGAATTTTTGGTAAATTTGGCATTCCTGCCAAATCTGCTCCGGCTAAGCTCGAACCGTCAAGCAGCGAGAGGATGATGGCGATGGCGTTTCATGTCGGCTTCCTGGTGTTCCCCGAGGTGCAGCAGCTCGATCTCACCGGGCCGTTCGATGTGCTCGCCGCCGCGCCGGAAATACGCTGCGATCTACTCTGGAAAACCACTGAGCCGGTGCGCGCCTCGAGCGGCCTGATCCTCACCCCGAGCCTGCGGTTCGAGGCGTGCGGCCAGTTGGACATGCTGTGCATTCCCGGCGGCGGCGGGGTGAATGCGCTGCTGCAAGATCCGGCGGTGCTCGCGTTCGTGCGCGCGCAGGCGGCGGGGGCGCGCTATGTCACCTCGGTCTGCACTGGCGCGCTGCTGCTCGGCGCGGCGGGGCTGTTGGCCGGCCGGCGCGCCACCACCCATTGGATGGCGCATGATCTGCTGGCTGCCTTCGGCGCCATCCCGACCCAGGGCCGCGTGGTGCGCGACGGCGCGCTGATCACCGCCGGCGGGGTGACGGCGGGGATCGATTTCGGGCTCACCGTGCTCGCCGAACTGCTCGGGCAGGCACGAGCGGAACAGGTGCAGCTCGGCCTCGAATACGCGCCCGCACCCCCCTTCTCCGCCGGCACGCCGGAGACTGCGCCGCCGGCAGTGCTGGCGGCGGCGCGCGCACGCGGCGCTGCGAGCCGACAGGCGCGCGAGGCGATCATCGCCGCCATCACTGCTGGCTGACGGTGGAAACGCTCAATCCGGCATGCACGGCGCTCCTGGTGATCGACGTGCAGCAGGGCTTCGATCGTCTCGAATCGGCCGGCGCACGGCGCAACAACCCGCAAGCGGTGGCGCGGATCGCCGATCTGCTGGCGGCCTTTCGCCGTCATGGCGGCCGTATCGTGCACATCCGCCATGCGAGCCGCGCGCCGGAGGCGCTCTTTCACGCAGCCCAGCCCGGCCATGCGGTGCAGGATGCGGCGCGCGAGCAAAACGGCGAGCCGGTGATCGTCAAATCGGTCAACAGCGCCTTCATCGGCACCGATCTGCACGCTCGTCTCACGGCGGGCGCGATCGAGACGCTGGTGATCGTCGGGGCGACCACCAATCACTGCGTCGAGACCACCACGCGGATGGCCGGTAATCTCGGCTATCGGGCGATTTTGGTGCGCGATGCGTGCTGGTGCTTCGACCGGGTCGGCCCGGATGGCGAGGTGTATCCGGCAGCGATGGTGCAGGCGATGACGCTCGCCAATCTGCACCAGGAATTCGCCCTCATCGCGACCAGCGAGGCAGTCATCCGGGCGCTTGCAGACCCTCCAGCCTGATCGGCGATGAGGTTTTGGAGGACGGGGTCTTGGTGGCCGGGGCGAGCATGGCGCGCAGTTTCTCGACCGTGCTCGCTGCCTGCCAGTCCACCGCCCCTTCCAGCCGGCCGCGCAGCCGGCCCTGTGCATCGACCAGCAGCGTGGTGGGAATGCCCTCGGCGCGCACCTCCTGCATCACCACCCCGTCCGGGTCGAGCCAGACGCCGAGATGGGTGAGCGCGTGGCTGCGATAGAACCGCCGCACCACGGGCGCCCCGCCACGATCGACCGAAAGCGGCAGCACGACGATGCCATCGCCGGCGACGGCGCCCGCCATGCGGTCCAGTGCCGCCATCTCGGCAACACAGGGCGGGCACCAGGTCGCCCAGAGATTGAGCACCACGCCCTGGCCGGCGAATTGCGCGAGCGACCGCTCGCTGCCATCGTCGGCGACGAAATGCAGCGCCGGCGCGCGCTGGGCCGGCACGATGGGAAACAGCGCGTCGTCGAATTCGTGCAGCGCCTCGGCGGCGCGCGATTTGCCGAGCCAGCGCGCAGCCGCTACGGTCGCGAGCGTTGCAATGCCAGAGGCCACTGCCTCGCGCCGCGTGAATTTCGCCATGCCGGACTCCCAATCATGACCGCTGATCCCTCCCCAGATACGCCGCCTGCCGCCAATCTCCAATGGGGCGGGCGATTTGCCGCCGGCCCAGCGGCGATCATGGCCGAAATCAACGCCTCGATCGGCTTCGACCGCAAGCTCTGGCGGCAGGACATTCGCGGCTCGCTCGCCCATGCCGCGATGCTCGCCCATGTCGGCGTGATCAGCGCCGAGGATGCAAGCGCGATCACCGATGGCCTCGGCGCCATCGCCGCCGAGATCGAGGCCGGGCGCTTCGTGTTCGATGCCGCCCTCGAAGACATCCACATGAATATCGAGGCGCGTCTGGTCGCGCGCATCGGCGAGGCCGGCAAGCGGCTGCACACCGCGCGCAGCCGCAACGACCAGGTGGCGACCGATCTGCGCCTCTGGGTGCGCGATGCGATCGACGGGCTGGATGCGCAGCTCGCCGAACTGATGCGCGCGCTCGCCAGCCGCGCCGCCGAGCACGCCGCCGATGCGATGCCCGGCTTCACCCATCTACAAACCGCGCAGCCAGTCACCTTCGGCCATCATCTGCTGGCCTATGTCGAGATGCTGGCGCGCGATCGCGGCCGGCTCACCGGGGCGCGGGCGCGGCTCAATGAATGCCCGCTCGGGGCGGCGGCACTCGCCGGCACCTCGTTTCCGATCGACCGCGCGATGACGGCGGCGGCCCTTGGTTTCGACCGGCCGATGGCGAACTCGCTCGATGCGGTATCCGACCGCGATTTCGCGCTGGAATTCCTCGCCGCCGCCGCCATCGGCGCCATGCATCTCTCCCGCCTCGCCGAGGAGATCATCGTCTGGTGCAGCGCGCCGTTCCGCTTCATCGCCCTCTCCGATGCCTACACCACCGGCAGCTCGATCATGCCGCAGAAGCGCAACCCGGATGCGGCCGAGCTGGTGCGGGCCAAAACCGGGCGGATGGCGGGCGCCCTGCTCGGGCTGCTGATGGTGATGAAGGGCCTGCCGCTCGCCTATGCGAAGGATATGCAGGAGGACAAGGAGCCGGTGTTCGACGCCGCCGAGGCCTGGGCGTTGGCGCTTGCCGCCTGTGCCGGGATGGTGCGCGATCTGCGCCCCGATACCGATCGCATGGCGGCCTTCGCCGGTGCCGGCTTCGCCACCGCAACCGATTTGGCGGACTGGCTGGTGCGCCGGCTGCGCCTGCCGTTTCGCACCGCGCACCATGTCACCGGGCGGCTGGTGGCACGCGCCGAGGCACGCGGCGTCGATCTCGCCGGCCTCAGCCTCGCCGAAATGCAGGCCGAGGAGGCGGGCATCACGGCGGAGGTGTTCGCGGTGCTCGATGTCGCATCCTCGGTCGCCTCGCGCGCGAGCCTCGGCGGCACCGCGCCGGCGAACGTCGCGCGCGAGGCGGCGCGCTGGCTGGCGGCGCTGGGGTGAGCCGGCGCGCCCGGCTGTTGCTCGCTCTGCTGCTGGCCGGCCTCGCGCTCGCCGCCTG
>DAHXNW010000292.1 GCA_027365195.1 Acetobacteraceae bacterium | reverse complement strand
GCGCTTCTGCTGCTACGCGCCACGCCGATCATGGGCGTGCTGCTGGCCGTGCATCTCGGTATCGTCTTCGCCTTTTTCGTCACCATGCCCTATGGCAAGTTCGTCCATGGGCTGTATCGCTACGCGGCACTCGTCCGTTATGCGAAGGAACGAAAAGCCATGCGCGTGCAATCCTCCACCGGCTAGCGGGCATTTTGACGGACGGCCGGCTTTAGGCTACGCACCCGGCAGAGCAGCGATCAAACGGCCCGGCGGGCGCGCAGCAGACCGAGGGCCAGCACGCCGGTGCCGAGCAGGAGGAGGCTCGCCGGCTCGGGGACCGGGGTCGACCCCGTAACCCCGATCGCGCCGCTGTTCGCCGCGTTGTCGATAATGACGCCATTGAGGTCGCCGAAGACATCCACCCGCAGATTGGTCGCGATCGTCTGCGATATGGTCACATCGCCGAGCAAAGAGCCGGTCAAGAGGCCGGTCGGCAGGCCGGTGATATCGGCGCCGGCATGCACGGCATCGGGGAAGACAACGCCGTTCACATTTCCCTGAGCGATACCTTTAATTGAGGTCGGAAACCCGGCCGTGCTGGTGGAGACGAAGTTGGTCGCCGTGAAGGTCACCGGGCTGAGGCTGCCGAAGGTCAGGCTGATCACATCAGTCGTGGGCACGCTGGCCGCCGACAGCTCGAGCAGGATGGAATCCACCATGCTGTATTTTGGGCCGGTATAGAGCGGCGTGGCGGTGCCGCTACTGACGGTGATCGGACCGGGTTCCGTAAAGGTGGCGGCCGACGCTGGCCCATAGGTGGCGCCCTTGGTGAAAGTCGAGAGATCGACCGGGCCAGAAATAACCGTGGCATGGGCCGTGGCGGCCGTCAGGACAAGACCTCCGACGAGCGCCGTGGTTGCAAGGAGAGACCGAAAGCCGCGCATTACATTCTCCATCACCATGAGGATATCCCGGCAACGATGGCGCCAACAGTAGAAGCGAGAGCGGCCTGCCGCCATGCTTGCACCGAACAACTCACCTGAGCAAATCACTGCAGTACGCGTGCCAAAGTTTGCGCAGTCCCTAATTTATTGATATGACTGATTATTAAACGATCGATGGGCAACGGACGCGATGTCGGGAAAACTTCTGTAAAATTTTCCGACAAATCTGTGGCCTTGCGCCCGCCGCGCTGCACGCATGGATCACCGAGGATGGAAAATCACAAGTCTTACTAAAGCATGATTGGTTTAGGTTTGTCCGTATCCATCATGTTTGAGGTATTTTGAGCATTCCAGTCGCGTGACGGTTGCGAGAACTTCGGCGACAGCATCGTTGAATCTGCTGTCGGGAAAACTTCTGTAAAATTTTCTGACAAATTTGTGGCCTTACGCCGGCCGTGCTGCACGTATGGATCGCCGAGGATGGACAATCTCAACTCTCTTACTAGGGCAAGCCGTGATATCAGGCCGTGCGGGCGCCGGGCTCGAAGGTGATGGTGCCACCGCGAGCCCACCGCTGCCTTTGAACGGGGAGTCGATGTGAACCTGGCCGGTGAACCAATCCGCTGGGCCAACAGCCGAAGGAGAGTCGCTGGTATGCGCGCCGGGTTGGCCGGCGGCGGCGCGCGAAACATAGACAATCCCCCACGGTCATTCTTTATGGCCGTTGGTATAAGGCGCGGGAGCGTCATCGGCCGACCCGGCCCTGTAGGTGAGCGGGATAGCGATCGCTCTGCACCTGGACGCCGGCCAGGGTATCGCCGATCTCGTGCAACTCGTCGCCCGAAAGTTCGACGCTGGCGCCGCCGAGGTTCCGCCTTCTTCCTCTGGTCCGATCCGGAGCGGGTTGCAAACGCGTTGGGTAAGGCCACAGGGCGGGAACTGGCACTTCGCCTATAAGGATGGCACAGCATGCTAAAAGGAGCCGTCATGACCCAGGATCGTCTGCGCATCGGTATCATCGGTGCCGGCCATTTCGGCCGGTTTCATGCCCTCAAGGCGGCGGGGTCCGCGCGCTGTGAACTGGTGGGCATTCATGACCCCGATGCCGCGCGCGCTGCCACCGTGGCGCGCGAGGTGCGCACGCACGCGCGCGATCTGCCAGCCCTGATCGATGCCGCCGAGGCGCTGATCATCGCCTCCCCGGCGGAGACGCATTACGATCTGGCCGCCGCAGCCCTCGCCGCCGGGCGGCATGTGCTGCTGGAGAAGCCGATCGCCGCGACGCTCGCAGAGGCGGACCGGCTGGCGGTGTTGGCCGCCGAGCGCCGGCTGGTGCTGCAGATCGGCCATCTGGTGCGCTATTCCGCCGAATACGCCGCCGTCGCCGCGCGGATGGGCCAGCCGCTCTATATCGAGGCGACGCGCATCGCGCCGTTCAAGGCGCGCGGCACCGATGTTTCGGTGATTCTCGATCTGATGATCCACGATCTCGATCTGGTGCTGGCGCTGGTCGATAGCCCGATCAGCAGCGTGGACGCGGTGGGCGCGCCGATCGCGAGTGCCAGCGAGGATATCGCCAACGCCCGTGTGCGTTTCGCCAATGGCTGCGTCGCCACCATCACGGCGAGCCGCATCTCGTTGAAAACCGAGAGAAAAATGCGCCTGTTCGCGCGCTCGGGCTATATGTCGGTGAATTTCGTCGATCGCAAGCTGATGATGATCGGGCGTGAGCGTGGCCTGCCGATCCCCGGCGGGCAGGGCTATCGCATCGAGGAGAGCAGTTGGCGCGAGCATGACGCGCTGGAGGCCGAGCACGCGGCGTTTTTCGCCAGCATCCGCGATGGCGCGCCAGTGCTGGTCGATGCGGCGGCGGGCCGGCGGGCGCTCGCGGCGGCGATCGCGGTGGCCGAGAGCATGGCCGCCTCGCGCGCCCTTGCGGAGGCTTCAGGGCTGCTGCAGCAGATCGAGCACGGCGCCGGCGGCGGCGTCTGAGGGCAGGCCGGCGGCCGGGCGCAGGCTCTCGATCACGCCAGCGAAGGCGGCGCGCTGCGCATCGGCGAGCGCCCGTTCGCCGAGCAGCCCATCGAGTGTGTCCGCCAGGCGCGCGGGCGTGCAATCTTGCTGCAACAACTCGGGTACCACCGCGCGGCCGGCCAGCAGATTGACCATCGCCACATGCGGCACGCGGATCAGCCGCCGCGCGATCGCCCCGGTGAGCGGATTGACGCGGTAGGTGACGGCCATCGGCACGCCGGCGAGGGCGAGTTCCAAGGTCGAGGTGCCGGATTTGGTCAGGGCCGCGGCGGCGGCGGCGAAGGCATCGTGTTTGTCGGCGAGGTCGGTCACGATCAGCGGGCGGATCGGCCAGGATGCCGTCGCCCGCCGCACCGCCTCGGCGACATTGGCGGCGACCGGTAGCACCGCCGCCACCTGCCGCCGTGCCGCGAGCAGCGCCAGGGCGGCGCCATAGACAGGCAGCAGCCGCACCGCCTCGCTGCGCCGGCTGCCCGGCATCAGCACGACGACGGCGTGCTCGGCGCCGATGCCATGGCGCGCGCGAAACCGGGCGCCATCGCCAGAATCGGCGCCGGATTCCAGTACTGGATGACCAACGAAGCTGGCCGGCAGGTTATGGCCCGCGAAATACCCAGGCTCGAACGGCAGCAGGCAGAGCAGCCGCTCCCAAAGGCCGGGAAAGCCGCGTACCCGGCGCTCGCGCCAGGCCCAGACCTGCGGCGCCACGTATTGCACGCGCGGAATGCCGAGCGGGCCGATGGCGCGCAGCAGACGCAGCGTGAAGCCGGGGCTGTCGATGCTCACCACCACGGCGGGGCGCAGCCGCGCGATATCGGCCGCCGTCTCGGCGAGCCTGCGGCGCAGCAGCAGTACGCGCGGCCGCACTTCGAGCAGGCCCATCACCGCCAGCTCCTGCATCGGGAACAGCGAGTGCAGCCCCTCCGCCGCCATCCGTGCCCCACCTACCCCGGCGAAGTGCAATTCTGGCGCCCGCGCGCGCATCGCCGCCATCAAGCGGGCGCCGAGCACGTCGCCGCTATGCTCGCCGGCGACCAGATAGATGAGGGTCAAGCCAGGGAGACCACGGGGGCGACCGGCACCTCCGCCGGCCAGTCCCGATGGTTGCGCACGGCCCCCTCGGCGCGCACCGCGTCGAGCCGCGCGGGGTCGAGTGTCGCATACACCAGGCCCGGCTGGTCGAGCGCGCCGCGCGCCAGCACGCCATCCTCGGGAAATCCCCGATCGACTGGGCCGAACACCGCCGCGTAGCCGCGATTGCAGTCGAGCGCCGCCGACCAGGGCGCCTCGCCGACGGTGGGCGCGAGGGCGACGAAGCATTGATTTTCGAGTGCGCGCGCCCGCGCCGCGAGGCGCACGCGGTTGAAGCCGGCGATCGTATCGGTGCAGCACGGCACCAGAATGAGCCACGCGCCGGCGGCCACCTGTGCGCGCACCAGAGCGGGGAATTCCACATCGTAGCAGATGGCGATGCCGAGATTCCCCCAAGGGGTTTCAAACACGCTGGGCGGCGCGCCAGGCGAGATCTTCCAGCTTTCGTGCTCGAAGCGGGTCATCACCCGTTTCTCCTGCATTGCCATCCGCCCGTCCGGCGCGATCAGTGGCGCGTGGTTGCGCGTGATGCCGCCCATACGCGCCGGCAGGCTGCCGGGCAGCAGCCACAGCCGATGCCGCCGTGCCACCGCGCGCATGGCGTCGAGCAGGGCGGCGCTCGCGGCGCAGGCGCGATCGAGTTCGGCGGTGACATCGCAGGATCCCGCCGGATCGGCGGCGGCGGCGACCGAGGCATATTCCGGCAGCACGAGTAGCTCCGCGCCACCCGCCACCGCTTCGCCGGCGAGACTATCGAGGCTCGCGGCGAAGTCGGCGACGCCGGCCAGCGGCACGATTGCGTATTGCGCCAACGCGAGGCGCAGCATTCCATTCATGCCGGCGGCAGGGCGGCGCCGGTGAGGGAGCGCGCCCAGAATTGCAGCGGTTTCTCGCTCTCCCCGCTCTCCCCCACGTCGCGCCAGGACATGGTGCAGACCAAGCCGGGGCAGGGGGCATAGCCGCGCTTGCCCCAGAACGTATCGAGCGGCACGTGATCGGCCGGCCGCGCCGGATGGTCGGCCGGGCGGACGACGCCGCAGAAACAGGCGAAATCGATCCCCGCGACGCCGCGCGCCACCGCCTCGCGCGCGGCGAAGAAGGCAACGCCGATGCCACGCCCGCGATAGGCGTCGAGCAGCACCGATTCGCCGAAATAGAAGAAGCGTTCGAGCGGCCAGCCGCGCGCGCGAAACGGGGCGGCGACCGCCGCCGTCTCCTCGGCGAGCGGCAGGCAGGTCGCTGCCCCCACGATCGCCTCGCCATCGCGCGCGACCACGACGGCGGCATGCGCACTTGTCACATAGCGGCGCAGATACTCGCTCTCATAGCCGCCGTCGCCCTCGTAGAGATACGGCCAGGCGCGAAAGACGGTGCTGCGCAGCCGGGCGAGATCGGCCAGCACCGGCCCGATCGCGGCACCCCGCAGAGTCTCGATGCGCAAGGCCGTCGCCGTCATTGGCTGCGCACCAGCACGTAGCGGCCCGGCGCGTCCTCGATCGGCGTCAGCGCCCCCTCGCCGGGCACCCGTGCGGCAACCTGGGCGCGCGACAGATGGCCGATCCAGCGCTGCCAGTCCGGCCACCAGGAGCCGGCGATCTCGGTCGCCCCGGCGAGCCACTCCTCCGGCGTCGCGGGCAGATCGGGATTGATCCAGTGGCTGTATTTGCCGCTCTCGGGCGGGTTGACCACGCCCGCGATATGGCCCGAGGCGGCGAGCACGAAGCGCGGCTTCACCCCCAGCGCATGGGTGCCAAAATAGGTGGTGCGCCAGGGCGCGATATGATCCTCGCGCGCCGAGACGAAATAGCACGGCACCTTGATGCGCGAGAGATCGACCGGCACGCCGTCGAGGGTGATGCCACCGGCCTCGATCAGCTTGTTCTCGCGATACATCTTGTGCAGGTAGAAGCCATGCATGCGTGCCGGCATGCGAGTGGAATCGGCGTTCCAATACAGCAGATCGAAGGGGAACGGCTCGTTGCCGAGCAGATAGTTGTTCACCACGAAAGACCAGATCAGATCGTTGGCGCGCAGCATGTTGAACGTCGTCGCCATCTCCTCGCCTTCGAGGAAGCCGCGCTTGTGCATCTTGGTCTCCAGCGCCTGCAACTGCTCCTCGTCGATGAAGACGTTGATCTCGCCCGATTCACGGAAATCGAGCATGGTGACGAAAAATGTCGCCGATTTGATCCGCTCGTCGCCGCGCACCGCCATCACCGCGAGGGTGGAGGCGAGCAGGGTGCCGCCGAGGCAATAGCCGATGGCATTCACCGCGCGCTCGCCGGTGGCCGCCTCGATCGCATCGAGGGCGGCGAGAATGCCCTCGCTCATGTAGTTCTCGAAGCTCTTCTCGGCGAGCGTGGCGTCCGGGTTCACCCAACTGACCATGAATACCGTATGGCCCTGCGCCACCGCCCAGCGCACCAGGCTGTTGTTCGGCCGCAGATCGAGGATGTAGAATTTGTTGATCCATGGCGGGATGATCAGCAGCGGTCGCTTCAGCACCCGCTCGGTGCTCGGCGCATACTGAATGAGCTGCATCAGATCGTTCTCGAACACCACCTTGCCCGGACTCACGGCGATGGTCTCGCCGATCGTGTAGGCATCGAGATCGGTCATCTTGATGCGCAGCTTGCCGCGCCCGCGCTCCAGATCGGTGAGCAGGTTGTTCAGCCCGCGCAGCAGGTTCTCGCCACCGGTCTCGGCGGTTTTGCGCAGCACCTCGGGGTTGGTGAGCAGGAAATTGGAGGGACTCATCGCATCGACGAACTGACGCGAGTAGAAATCCACCTTCTGCGCCGTCTCCGGACTCATGCCGTCGACATGGCGCACGGTGTCCTGCACGAAGCGGGCGGAGAGCAGATAGGACTGCTTGATGAAATCGAACACCTCGCTCTCGCGCCAGGCATCGTCGCGGAAGCGCTTGTCGCCGCTGTTCGGCTGGATCACCGGCGCGCTCTCGAGGCCCATGAAGCGGCGCGTGGTGTGCTGCCACAGCGTCATGTAATCCTGCCAGAAGCCGAGCTGCGCCTGCATCAACTGCGCCGGATTGGCCATCAGCCGCGTGGTCATCTCGAGGAAGGCGCTGCCGATGCTCGATGGCGCCGCGCTCTGCGGCTCCGCCGCCTGGCGCTTCAGCCATTCGAGCACGACGCGCTGCGAGCGCTCGGCGATGTCGGCCATGCTGCGCCCCAGGGCGGCTGGGTCGGCGACGCGGGTGGGGGGCGCGTCCGGCTTCTGCTGATCGGCCATTCGGCATCCTTTCGATGGACGTGCCCGCTCTGGGGAGCGCCCGCTTTTGCAGCGGACGCGTTAGGCGCTACACCAGCGCATCGGCGAGGGGTAGAGACATTTCATGCGTGTCTGCATTGATCGTAGTCAGCCACGGGCGCGGGTTCAAGCGAGGGGGGTGCTGCTGCTGGCGATGGCGCTCGGCTTGGCCGGCTGCGGCACGTCGCTGCTCGACCCGGCGAGCTGGTTTGCCACTCCCGGCGCGCCCGCCCGTCCGCCGGTGCCGGAGGCCGATGCCGCCGCGCCCAATCTCGCGACCGTGCCAGCGAAGCCGGCGGCTCCCGATTCGAAGAAAAATCAGGCGATCCTGAACGGGCTGATCGCCGATCGCAGCAATGCGCAATACGCCGCGACGCAGGCACCGCTGCCCGACCCCTCCTCGCCCACCGCCTCGCCGGCGCTGTTCGGTGGCGCGGTTGCACCGCCGGTGGCGCAACCGGCGGCACCCACCAGCGCCACCCTGCCCGGCGCCACCGCTTCGCCAGCGCCGCCCGCCAAGCCGGCGCCACCCCCGGCGGCCGCGCCCAGGCCGGCGGTGCAGGAGGCGCCCCTACCCCCTGCCTCTTCCGCCGAGCCGACGATGCCCGCCGCACCGCCGCCGCCGCCGCGTATCGCTGGCGTCGATGTGCCGAAAACCACTCCGGCACCGCCGCCGGTGGCGCCACCGGCGAAGCCCGCCGCCGCGCCGGCGCTCTCCGGTGCCGCTGCGGCGGCGGTGCCGCTCGCCTTCCCGAAAGGCTCGGCGGTGCTGCCGCCGGCGCAGGCGAAGACGCTGATCGCCCTCGCCCGCCGGCGCGGCGCGCATGCCGTCGAGGCGATCGGCTATGGCGAGGCGGCGAACGACACGGTACAGACACAGTCGGACGCCCTGCAACTGGCGCTGGAACGCGCGCGGGCGATCTCCGCCGCCCTCACCGCCGATGGCGTGCCCGCCGCCGCGATCCGCCTGGTGGCGAAGCCCGCCGGCGACGGCGGCGCCGCGCGGCTGCTCGACTGAGCATGATGCCTCCAGTCCGGTGCAGACTTACTCGCACGCATCGTGCTCTAATCTCCTTCGTTATCCCTCTCTGGACCCTGCACCGATGACCGAAGAATTCCACCGCATCCGCCGCCTGCCGCCCTATGTGTTCGCCGAGGTCAATCAGGCGAAGGCGCGCGCGCGCGCGCAGGGCGAAGACATCATCGATCTCGGCATGGGCAATCCCGACAGCCCGACACCGCCGCACATCGTCGCCAAGCTGGTGGAGGCGGTCGCCGATCCGCGCACCCATCGCTATTCCACCAGCAAGGGCATCCCCGGCCTGCGCCGCGCGCTTGCCGGCTATTACCGCCGGCGCTTCGATGTCGCCCTCGACCCTGAGACCGAGGTGATCGCGACCCTCGGCTCGAAGGAGGGGCTGGCCAATCTCGCCGCCGCGATCACCAGCCCTGGCGATACGATTCTGGTTCCCAATCCCTCCTACCCGATCCATCAGTTCGGCTTCATCATCGCCGGCGCCTCGGTGCGCAGCATCCCGGCGACACCCGACGAGGCGATGCTCGCAGCCCTCGATCGCGCGGTGAGGCTGTCGGTGCCGAAGCCCACCGCGCTGATCGTGAATTTTCCTTCAAACCCGACTGCCTATATGGCGGACTTGGAGTTTTATAAGGAAATCATCGCCTTCGCCCGCAAGCACGAGCTCTGGGTGCTGTCCGATCTGGCCTATGCGGAGATCTATTTCGGCGACCGCATTCCGCCCTCGATCCTGCAGGTGCCCGGCGCGCGCGACATCGCGGTGGAGTTCACCAGCCTGTCGAAGACCTATTCGATGCCGGGCTGGCGGATCGGCTTCGCCGCCGGCAACGCGCGGCTGGTCGCGGCACTCGCGCGGATGAAATCCTATCTCGACTATGGCGCCTTCACGCCGATCCAGGTCGCCGCCGTCGCCGCCCTCGCTGGGCCGCAGGACTGCGTCGAGGAGATGCGCAAGCTCTATCGCGACCGGCGCGAGGTGCTGATGAGTGGCCTTGCCGCCGCCGGCTGGCAGGTGCCGGCGCCGGAGGCCTCGATGTTCGCCTGGGCGCCGATTCCGCCCGCCTATGCGCATCTCGGCAGCGTCGAATTCGCCAAGCTGCTGCTGGCGCGCGCGCGTGTGGCGGTTGCCCCCGGCATCGGCTTCGGCGAGCATGGCGATGGCCATGTGCGCATCGCCTTGGTCGAGAACACCCACCGGCTGCGCCAGGCGACGCGCAACATCCGCGCCTTTCTGCAGGCCGGCTCGAACCAGGCGGCAGCACCGCTCACCCAGCCGGTGGGCGGCTGATGGACCCGTTGCGCGTCGGCATCGCTGGGCTGGGTACCGTCGGCGGCGGCGTTGTGCGGCTGCTGGCGGCCAATGCGCCGCTGATCGCCGCCCGCGCCGGCCGGCCGATCGCGGTGCGCGCCGTTGCCGCGCGCGAGCGGGGGCGCGATCGCGGCATCGCGCTCGATGGTCTGCGCTGGCATGATCGTGCCGAGGCACTGGCGGCCGACCCCGAGGTGGATGTCGTGGTCGAACTGATCGGCGGCGCCGAGGGGGTCGCGCGCGTGCTGGTGCAGGCAGCACTTGCCGCCGGCAAGCCGGTGGTGACGGCGAACAAGGCGCTGATCGCGGTGCATGGCGCGAGCCTCGCGGCACTGGCCGAGCGCGCCGGCGTGGCGCTCGCCTTCGAGGCGGCGGTCGCCGGCGGCATTCCGGTGATCAAGACCCTGCGCGAGGGGCTGGCCGGCAACCACATCGCGCGCGTCGCCGGGATTCTCAACGGCACCTGCAACTATATTCTCAGCACGATGCGCGAGAGCGGGCGCGGCTTCGCCGAGGTGCTGGCCGAGGCGCAGCGGCTCGGCTATGCCGAGGCCGATCCGGCCTTCGATGTCGATGGCATCGACGCTGCCCACAAGCTCGCCATTCTCGCCGCCCTCGCGTTCGGCCGGCCGGTCGATTTCGCCGCCGTGCATGTCGAGGGCATCCGCGCGGTCTCCGCCCTCGATATCGCCTATGCCGGCGAACTCGGCTATCGGATCAAGCTACTCGGCATCGCCGAGCGCACGCCGGATGGCATCGCCGCCCGGGTGCATCCCTGCCTGCTGCCGATGGCGGCGCCGCTCGCCGGTGTCGAGGGGGTGTTCAACGCGGTGGCGCTGGAGGGCGACTTCGTCGGCTCGGTGATGCTGGAGGGTCGTGGCGCCGGTGCCGGACCGACCGCCTCGGCGGTTGCCGCCGATCTGATCGACCTCGCCCGTGGCCGGTTGACCCCGGTATGGGGTGCCGCGGCGGGCCGCCTCGATGCCGCGCCGGCACTGCCGATGAGCGCGCATGTCGGTGCTTATTATCTGCGCCTGATGGTGCGCGATCAGCCCGGTGTGATCGCCGATGTCACCGCGGTGCTGCGCGATCACGGGATCTCGCTCGAACAAATGCTGCAACGGGGCCGCAGCGATGCGGTGCCGGTGGTGCTGGTGACGCATGCGACAGGCGAGGCCGCGATGCGTGCCGCGCTGACGCGCATCGCGGCACTCGCCGTGGTGCTGGAACCGCCGGCGTTGATCCGCATCGAGGAGGCTTGACAGGAGGACACGATGGCAACGCTCGCACGACAGGACATCAACACCGATCGCAATCTCGCCCTCGAACTGGTGCGCGTGACCGAGGCGGGCGCGCTCGCCGCCTCGCGCTGGATGGGGCGCGGGCGCAAGAACGAGGCCGATGGCGCCGCCGTCGAGGCGATGCGCCGCGCCTTCGACACCGTCGCGATCGACGGCACCGTGGTGATCGGCGAGGGCGAAATGGATGAGGCGCCGATGCTCTACATCGGCGAGCGCCTCGGCTGCGGCGGCCCGGCGATGGATATCGCGGTCGATCCGGTGGAGGGCACCAGCATCGTCGCCAAGGGGGCAGCGAACGCGATGGCGATGGTGGCCCTCGCCGAGGCCGGCAATTTCCTGCACGCGCCGGACATCTACATGGAAAAGATCGCGGTTGGCGGCGGCCTGCCGGCGGGGGTGGTCGATCTCGATGCGTCACCCGCCGAGAATCTGCGCAACCTCGCCCGCGCCAAGAACCGCGACGTGGCCGACCTGGTGGTCTGCATCATGGACCGCGACCGCCATGCCGCATTGATCGCGCAATGCCGCGAAGCCGGCGCGCGCATCATGCTGATCGGCGATGGCGATGTCGCCGGCGTGATGGCGACGGCACAGCCGGAGAGCGGGGTCGATTTGTTCCTCGGCAGCGGCGGCGCGCCGGAGGGCGTGCTGGCGGCGGCGGCGCTGCGCTGCGTCGGCGGGCAGATGCAGGGCAGGCTGCTGTTCGAGGACGCAGCACAGATCGAGCGCGCGCGCACCATGGGGGTGAGCGATCCCAAGCGCAAATACGATGTCGCCGAGATGGCGAAGGGGGACGTGATGTTTGCCGCCTCCGGCATCACCACCGGGCCGATGCTGCGCGGCGTGCGCCGCTTCGGCACCGGCGCGATCACCCATTCGGTGGTGATGCGCAGCAAATCCGGCACCGTGCGGTTCATCGAGGCGCATCATAATTTCTCCACCAAGACCTGGGTTCAGGATTGAACGAGGCGGTTCTCGGCGTCGGCCGCAGCCTGAGCGGCCGCCGCTGGCTGTGGCATGAGACGGCGGAGGAGGGCGAGCGGGTCGGCCTTGGCATCGCGCAGCGCCTCGGCCTGCCGGAAATCGTCGGCCGGCTGCTCGCGACGCGCGGCGTCGGCATCGAGGCGGCGGCCGATTTTCTCGACCCGACCCTGCGCGCCCTGCTCCCCGACCCCTCCGGTCTCGCCGATATGGACCGCGCCGCCGAACGCCTGGCCGCCGCCGTGCGCGGAGGCGAAACCGTCGGCGTGTTCGGCGATTACGATGTCGACGGCGGCTGTGCGGCGGCGCTGCTGATCGGGCTGCTGCGCGCTCTCGGCTGCCCGACGCTGAGCCACATCCCGGACCGGCTGAGTGAAGGCTACGGCCCGAACGCGCCGGCGCTGGCGCGGCTGGTGGCCGATGGGGCGCGGCTGATCGTGTGCTTCGATTGCGGCACGGCCGCCGCCGCCGCTTTCGCGCCGCTCGCCGGCCGCGCGGATATCCTGGTATTCGACCACCACAAGACCGAGCAGCCGCCACCACCGATCGTCGCCACCGTCAATCCGAACCGGCTCGACGATCGCTCCGGCCTCAATGGGCTATGCGCCACCGGCGTGGTGTTTCTGGCTGGTGTCGCGCTGCTGCGCGTGCTCCGCCGCGAGGGGTTCTTCGCCGCTCGTGCCGCGCCCGATCTGCGCGACAGCCTCGATCTCGTGGCGCTGGCGACGGTGTGCGACGTGATGCCGCTCTCGGGGTTGAACCGCGCGCTGGTGGCGCAAGGCTTGAAGGTGCTGGCGCGGCGTGCCCGGCCGGGTATCGCCGCGCTGCTGGAGGTGGCGCAGGCGCGCGCGCCGTTTGATAGTTTCACCTGCGGCTACGCCCTTGGCCCGCGCATCAACGCCGGCGGGCGCATCGCCGAGGCCGGCCTCGGGCTGGAGTTGCTGCTGAGCGAGGAGGTGACGGCGGCGCAGGCGCTGGCCGCGCGGCTCGATCACGTCAACCGGCAGCGCCAGCAGGTGGAATCCGGCATGCTGGAGGCGGCGATGCAGGCGGCGGCGGCGCAGGCGGCGGCCGGCCATGCGGTGCTGCTGGTCAGCGGGGCTGCATGGCATCCCGGTGTGGTCGGCATCGTCGCCGGGCGGATCAAGGAGCGCTTCAGCCGCCCGGCCTGCGTCGCCGCCGTGGCGGAGGGCGTGGCGAAAGGCTCCGGCCGCTCGGTGCCAGGGCTCGATCTCGGGGCGGCGGTGATCGCGGCACAGGCGCATGGCCTGCTCACGACCGGTGGTGGGCATGCGATGGCGGCCGGCTTCGCGCTTCCCGAGACGGCGCTAGAGGCGTTTCACGCCTTTCTCGACGCGCGCCTCATCGCCGCTGCCGCGCTACCGCCGGCGCCGGATCTGCTGGTTGACGGCACCCTCGCGGTGGCTGCCGCCGGTCTCGATCTCGCCGGGCACCTCGCCCGGCTCGCGCCGTTCGGGCCGGCGAATGCCGAGCCGGTGTTCGTGCTGGCGCGCGCGCGGGTGGTGCGCGCCGAGCGGCTCGGGCGAGAGGGCAACACGCTGCGCTGCATACTCGCCGGCGAGGGCGGTGGGCGGCTGAAGGCGCTGCTGTTCCGCGCCAACGACAGCCGGCTCGCCGCCGCCCTGGAGGACCGCGCCGCACCGCCGCTGCATCTGGCCGGGCAGTTGCGCGCCGAGCATTGGAACGGCAGCGTTTCTGCTAGCTTCAACGTGATCGACGGGGCGCTGTCCTGAGCCGCGGGCGGCGAACCATCGGGCCAGCATGGCGTTGCCGCTGCTGAACTCGGACCAGCGGCTAGAGGAGTGTTGGAGTGCCGATGACCGATCATCCACCCGTCGACGCGCCCGAGACTGCCGTGCATCGCATCGAACGCCGGATCATTCCCGTGGAAGACGCGCTGCGCCGCTGGGTGCGGCCATGGTATGTCGCCTATGCCATCCTCGGCGTGCTCGCCTCGGGCCTCGCCGCGATCCTGATCCCGCTGGTGATCGATGCCGCCCATGGCAGCGCCGGGCAGATCGGCCTCGTGGTGGCGACGCTCAATATCGGTGTGCTGTTCTCGCCGTTCTGGGGCATGATCGCCGATCAGACGAAGGCCTATCGTCTGGTGTTCCTGGCCGGTTTTGTGCTGCTCGCCGCCGGATTTTCCGTCTTTGGCGTGCTCTCGGGCAGTGCCACCTGGTTCGCTGGCGCCTTTCTGATCGGCCTTGGCGTCGGTGCGGCGAACACGGTGGCCGGGTTGTTTATCGTCGAGTTTACGCCAAAATCAGAATGGAATCAGAGAATTAGCTGGTTGCAGACGTTCAGCGCGCTGGGCCAGATCAGCGGCCTGCTGCTCGCCGGGCTGTTGATGCCGCGGCCGGGCATGCTGCTGGGCGCGGCACTGGTGCTGCCGGCGATGCTGTTCGCCGGGCGTGGCCTGCCGGTGCCGGGGGGCCAGTTTCATCTGCCGCAGGTGCGCCTGCATCGCTCGGATATCGGCAATGTGGTGCGCCTTGGCGAGCCGCTCGCCGCCTCGCTGTTCCATCATCTCTATCTGCCGCGCAGCGTGCATCTGGCCGCGCTGCGGCCGGCCTTCTCCTCGCCCTTTGGCGCGTTTCTGGTCGGCTGGTTCATGCTCTCGATCGCGAGTTCCTCGTTCTTCTCACTCTATCCGCTGCTGATGGCGAAGGGTTTCGCGATTTCGCCGGCCGCCTGCTCCACCCTCTATGCTGCCTCGGCGGCGCTCAGCATTCCGTTGTATAATTTCGCCGGCCGCTGGGCGGTGCGCTTCGGGCCGGCGCGTGTGCTGCTCGCCGGGCTTGCCGCGCGGCTGATCGCCTTCAGTGGTCTCGCGGCGGTCGCCTTTCTGCACCCGTCCTTTGCGGCACCGTTGGTCGTCGTGCTGTTTGCGCTGATGCAGGGGGTCTGGCCGCTGCTCGCGGTCGCCTCCACCGATATGGCGGCGGCGCTGGCAACCTTCGGCCAGGGGGCGGCGATGGGGCTGTTCAATGCCACCGCCGCCATCGCCTCCGCACTCGGCGCGGTGGTGGGCGGCATGATCGCCGGGCGCTTCGGCTATCCGAGCATCTGCCTGTTCGCCGCCGCCGCGGTGCTGGTGGCGCTGTTTTTCCTCCTGGGCCTCGCACGCACCGAGCCGGCATAGGACGCAGAATGCAGCCTTTGCCCATGCTCTCCGAGAAACTGCTGCTCCTGCGCGGCGAAGCGCGCCGCTGGGTGCGACCGTGGTATATCGCCTATGCCATCCTCGGCGCGCTGGCCTCCGGGCTCGAGGTCATTCTGCTGCCGGCGGCGGTGGCGCGGGGTGGCGGCACGCCGGGGCAGATCGGCCTCGTGGTCGCGATGATGAATGTCGGCGTGCTGGCTTCGCCATTCTGGGGGATGTTGGCCGAGCGCTTGCGGCTGCATCTGGCGGTGTTCTTTGCCGGCTTCACCCTCGCCGGGCTGGGCTTCCTCGGCTTTGCTCTCGGCGTGGGCGAGGTGGTCTGGATCAGCGGGGCGCTCCTGATCGGGCTCGGCATCGGGGCTGCCAATACCGTTGCCGGGCTGTTCGTCGTC
>DAHXNW010000282.1 GCA_027365195.1 Acetobacteraceae bacterium | reverse complement strand
GCAGGTATCACCCATGATCATCATCGTCGCGTGACGCTGCGACCAGCATTCGCCGATGTTCGGGCAGGCCGCCTCCTCGCACACCGTCACCAGCCCGTGGCTGCGCATCAGCGCGTGGGTTTCGTGATAGACGGGATGATTGGGCGCGCGAACGCGAATCCACTCCGGCTTGCGCTGGATGGGGTTGTCCGGCCGATGCGCCTTCTCCGGATGGCGCGGCGCGCTGCCGCCACGGTGGTCGATGACGATGCGGGTGGTCATCGGCTAAAGCCTGATATGGTGAGTCTGCACCAGCCCGCGCCCCCACCCGGCCACCCACGTCAGTATATTTGCATGGATGGCCGGGTAGGGGCGCGGGCTGGTGCAGACTGGACTGGTCATGCGCTAGAAATGGATGGCTCGGCCATAGGCGTCAAGCACCGCCTCGTGCATCGTCTCGCTCACCGTCGGGTGGGGGAAGATGCTGTGCATCAGATCCGCCTCGGTCGCCTCCAGCGTGCGCGCGATGGTGTAGCCCTGGATCATCTCCGTCACCTCGGCGCCGATCATGTGCGCGCCGAGCAATTCGCCGGTTTTGGCGTCGAAGATCGTCTTCACCATGCCCTCCGGTTCGCCCATGGCGATCGCCTTGCCGTTGCCGATGAAGGGGAAATGGCCGATTTTCAGCTCATAGCCCGCCTCGCGGGCGCGCGCCTCGGTATAGCCCACCGAGGCCACCTGCGGGCGGCAATAGGTGCAACCGGGGATGCGACTCCAGTCGAGCGGATGCACGTCGTTCTGCCCGGCGATCGCCTCGACGCAGATCACCGCTTCGTGGCTCGCCTTGTGCGCGAGCCAGGGCGCGCCCACGAGATCGCCGATGGCATAGACGCCAGCCTCGCCGGTGCGACCATAGCCGTCGATCACCACATGGGTCTTCTCGACGACGACGCCAGTGCCCTCGAGCCCGATGCCCTCCACATTGCCGACGATGCCGACGGCGGAAATCACCCGATCGACGGTGATCTCCTGGCTCTTGCCGCCGGCCTCGATCTGCACACTGACGCTGTCGGCGCCCTTGCGCACGCCCTTCACCTGCGCGCCGGTGAGGATCGTCATCCCCTGCTTCTCGAACGCCTTTCGTGCAAAGGCGCTGATTTCGGCATCCTCCACCGGCAGAATGCGGTCGAGCACCTCCACCACCGTCACCTTGGCGCCCATGTTGAGATAGAAACTCGCGAACTCGACACCGATCGCGCCGGAGCCGATCACCAGCAGCGATTGCGGCATCGCTGGCGGCACCATCGCCTCCTTATACGACCAGATCAGCTTGCCATCGGCCTCCAGCCCCGGCAGTTGCCGCGCCCGCGCGCCGGTGGCGAGGATGATATGCGGGGCTTTCAGCGTCGCCACCGGCTTACCCGATTTTTCCACGGCGAGCGTGTGTTTGCCGACGAGCTTGCCGGCGCCGTCGAACACCGTCACCTTGTTTTTCTTCAGCAAATGGCCGACGCCGGAGGAAAGCTGTTTCGCCACCGCGCGCGAGCGCGTCACCACGCGGGCGAGATCGAAGCGCACATTATCGGCGGCAAAGCCGAATTCCGGCAGATGATGCAGCAGATGGTTGATCTCGGCCGAGCGCAGGAGTGCCTTGGTGGGAATGCAGCCCCAGTTGAGACAGATACCGCCCAGATGCTCGCGCTCCACCACGGCAGCCTTCATGCCGAGTTGCGCGGCGCGGATCGCCGCCACATAGCCGCCCGGGCCGCCGCCGAGGACGATCAGATCGAAGCTTTGCTCAGCCACGCAGCGCTCTCCTCAACCGGCTGCCAGAGCGGCAAGCGCCGGCCCGGTCAGACGTTGCAACGTCCATTCATCGAGTGGCTTGGCACCAAGGCTCCGATAGAAGCGCAGCGCCGTCTCGTTCCAATCGAGCACCGCCCATTCGAGCCGTTCGCACCCCTCCGCCACCGCCCGACGGCCCAGGGCGACGAACAGGCGGCGCGCGACGCCCCGGCCGCGAAACGCCGGATCGACGAACAGATCTTCTAGATACATGGAGGACCGACCGGTGAAGGTGCTGAATGTATGAAACCAAAGAGCCAGCCCGACCGGCTGATCCTCCACCTGCGCAATCAGCGCATGCACGCGCGGCGGTGTGCCGAACAGCGCAGCACCGATCTGCGCCTCGGTCGCGACACAGTCCTGCGTCAGTCTCTCATACGCCGCGAGATCGCGGATAAAGCGCATGATCGCGGCAAGGTCTTCCGGTGTTGCCGGCCGGACCGCGATGTCGCCGCCGCTCATAGCATCAGGCTCAGCGGGTCTTCCACGATGCCGCGGAAAGCGGCGAGCCACTCGGCGCCGAGGGCGCCGTCCACCACGCGATGATCGACGCTCATCGTGCAACTCATCATCGTGGCGATCGCGAGCGCCCCCTCGCGCACCACCGCCCGCTGCTCGCCGGCGCCGACGGCGAGGATGGCGCCCTGCGGCGGGTTGATCACGGCGGCGAACTCGCGCACGCCGAACATGCCGAGGTTGGAGATCGAGAAGCCGCCGCCCTGGAACTCCTCCGGCTTGAGCTTGCCGGCACGGGCGCGGGCGGCGAGATCCTTCATCTCGGCGCTGATCGCCGCCAAGCCCTTGCGGTCGGCCTGGCGGATGATCGGCGTGATCAGCCCGTCGGGGATCGACACCGCGATGCTGATATCGACATCGTCGTAAAAGGCGATGCCCTCCTCGGTGTAGCTCGCATTCACCCCCGGCACCCGGCGCAGCGCGATGGCAGCGGCCTTGATCAGCAGATCATTGACCGAGAGCTTGAAGGCGCCGGCGCCCTCCTTGGCCGATTTCGCGTTGAGCTGGCCACGCAGGGCGAGCAGCGCATCGAGCGCGATATCGACGGTGAGGTAGAAATGCGGAATCTGCTGCTTCGCCTCGGTCAGCCGGCGGGCGATGACGCGACGCATCGAACTGTTCGCCACCAGCCGATGCGGCGCGGTGATCGCCGCCGGCTTCGCGGCTGGCAAGGATGCGGCGGACACGGATGCGCCAGACACGGAGGCGGCAGACACGGGCGCGGCAGCAGCCGGTGCCGCCGCCGGCTTGCCCCGTGCGGCCTCGATATCCAGCTTCACGATGCGTCCGCCCGGCCCGCTGCCCTGCAGACCGGCGAGGTCGATGCCGGCCTGCTGCGCCATCCGCCGGGCCAGCGGTGAAGCGAAGATGCGGCGTTCCGCCGGGGCGTGGCCGTTGGGCGTGGGTGCGGCTCGCTTGGCCGGCGCGGGATCGGCGTTCGTGGCGGGTGGCTGAACGGCGGGTGCCGGTTGCGTCACCGTCGGGCCGTCGGGTACCGCCTCGCCCTCGGCCACCAGCACCGCGATCGGCGCGTTCACCGCAACCCCTTCAGTGCCGTCGGGCACCAGGATGCGGCCGAGCACCCCCTCATCGACCGCCTCCACCTCCATCGTCGCCTTGTCGGTCTCGATCTCGGCGATGACGTCGCCGGCGACGATCTGCTCGCCCTCTTTCTTCAGCCAGCGCGCCAGCGTGCCCTCGGTCATCGTCGGGCTGAGGGCCGGCATCAGGATATTGGTTGCCATGCCGCCTGCCCCTTATCTGCTGCCCTGGGTGATCTTGCGCGCCGCCTCGATGACCCATTCCGTCTGCGGCAAGGCGAGCTTTTCGAGATTGGCGGCATAGGGCAGCGGCACGTCCGCGCCATGCACCCGCATCGGCGGCGCGTCCAGCCAGTCGAAGCACTGCTCGATGATCTGCATGCAGACCTCGGCGCCGATGCCGGCATAGGGCCAGCCTTCCTCGACGGTGATCAGCCGGCCGGTCTTGCGCACGCTCGCCGCCACGGTGTCGATATCGAGCGGGCGCAGGGTGCGCAGGTTGATCACCTCCGCCTCGATGCCCTCCGCCGCCAGCGCCTGCGCCGCCTGCATCGCCACGCCGACCATGATGCTGAAGGCGACCAGGGTCACATGCCCGCCCGTCCGCTCCACCTTGGCGCGGCCGATCGGCAGGATGAAATCCTCCGCCGTCGGGCAGTCGAAGCTCTGGCCGTAGAGAATTTCGTTCTCCAGGAAAATCACCGGGTTGGGATCGCGGATGGCGGCGCGCAGCAGGCCCTTGGCATCGGCCGAGGACCACGGCGCCACCACTTTCAGCCCCGGCACATGCGCATACCAACTGGCGTAGCACTGGCTGTGCTGGGCGGCGACGCGCGAGGCGGCGCCGTTCGGGCCGCGAAAGACGATCGGGCAGCTCATCTGGCCGCCCGACATATAGCGCGTCTTGGCCGCCGAGTTGATGATCTGGTCGATCGCCTGCATGGCGAAATTGAAGGTCATGAACTCCAAAATCGGCCGCAGCCCGGCCATCGCCGCGCCCACCGCGACACCGGTGAAGCCGTGCTCGGTGATCGGCGTATCGATCACCCGGCGCGCGCCGAATTCCTCGAGCAACCCCTGGCTGATCTTATAGGCGCCCTGATACTGCGCCACCTCCTCGCCCATCAGGAACACGTTCGCATCGGCGCGCATCTCGGCGGCCATCGCATCGCGCAGCGCCTCGCGCACCGAGAGCGGTGCGGCCGGCCCCCAATCCTTCTCCGCCGCAGCAGCCGGTGCGAGCGGAGCGGGCGCGGGTGCCGCAGCCGCTTTCGTGGCCGGCGGCATGACCGGAGCGGGTGCGGCGCTGGCCGCCGTCTCGCCCTCGGCATCCAACACCGCGATCGGCGTGTTCACCGCCACCCCCTCGGTCCCCTCCTCGACCAGGATCTGCGCCAGATTGCCTTCGTCCACCGCTTCCACTTCCATCGTCGCCTTGTCGGTCTCGATCTCGGCGATCACGTCGCCGGCGATGATCGCATCGCCCACCCGCTTGAGCCAGCGGGCGAGCTTGCCCTCGGTCATCGTCGGGCTGAGCGCGGGCATCAGAATCTGCGTGCTCATCGGCCTCACGCCTCCGCCATGACATCGGTCCAGAGCTCGGCCGGATCGGGCTCGGGGCTCGCCTGGGCGAAGGCGGCGGCATCCTGCACCCGATTCTTGATCGCCTCGTCGATCTGCTTGAGTTCGCTCTCCGCCACCCCGAGCGCCACGAGTTGCTCGCGCGCATGCTCGATGCAGTCACGCTCGGTGCGCATCTTCTGCACCTCCTCGCGGGTACGGTATTTCGCCGGGTCGGACATCGAATGGCCGCGATAGCGATAGGTCTGCATCTCCAGCAGATAAGGCCCGCGGCCGGCGCGGATGTGCAGAACCGCCGCGCGCGCCGCCGCATATACCGAAGCCACGTCCATACCGTCCACCTGCACGCCGGGAATGCCCCAGGGATGCGCGTTCTGCGACAGATCCTTGGACGCACTCGCCCGATCGACGCTGGTGCCCATGCCGTATTTGTTGTTCTCGATGACGAATAGCACCGGCAGATGCATCAGGGCGGCGATGTTGTAGCTCTCGTACACCTGCCCCTGGTTGGAGGCGCCCTCGCCGTAATAGGTGACGCAGAGATGATCGTTGCCGCGATAGTGATTGGCGAAGGCAACCCCGGCGCCGATGCTCACCTGCGCGCCGACGATGCCATGGCCGCCGAAAAACTGCCGCTCGCGCGAGAACATGTGCATCGAGCCGCCCTTGCCGCGCGAATACCCGTCACGCCGCCCGGTCAGTTCCGCCATCACGCCGCGCGGGTCCATGCCGGTCGCCAGCATATGGCCATGATCGCGATAGCTGGTGACGACCTGATCACCCTCCTTGAGGGCGAGCTTCACCCCTACCACGACCGCTTCCTGTCCGATGTAGAGATGGCAAAATCCGCCGATCAACCCCATGCCATAGAGCTGTCCGGCCTTCTCCTCGAAGCGGCGGATTAGCAGCATATCGGCATAGGCTTGGCGCAATTGCTCCATGGTGAGCCGGCTCGGATCGGCCGCCTCAGCCCGTTTTTTGCCGCGCTTTTCGGTTTGCGCCGCCCTCGCCATCGCCTGCTCCCTCGCTGCGCGTCAACCTCTTCTACCTAGACGCGGCGCGCCGGGCCGGCAAGGGGAGCCGCGCAGACATCAGGCGTCGCGGCACGAAGCCACGACGCCCTATCGCGCGGTTCAGCCTGCCTTCATCTGGGTGAGATCGTAGAATACCGTCGCCGGCTGCGACTTGTTGGTCGGGTCCATCGGCTTGAAGGTGACGGAGATCTTGGTATAGTTGAGCGACAGGCTTTCCTGCGGCAAATCGCCGCCGCTGCTCACCGAATAGCCGCTGAGGCCGCAGTTCTCCAGGGAGTAGGTGAGAAAATCCACCACCGTGTTTTTCGTCGTGGTGGTGAATTTGATATCCACCTTGCTGCCGAGTTCGCCGCCCCAGGCATCGCCGAGCAGCTTTGGCGATGCGGAATCCATGCTTTTCGTCACCGTCACCTCGCTCAGCGAAGGCTCACTCGACTCGCGCGATTTATCGCTGCCCGAGGGCGAGGAGATGCCGCGCCCGACGCCGAACTGGAACGAACTGATCTGGATCCAGTCCTTCAAGCCTTCGGTGGTCGCATCGCCCTTGATATCGCCGAATTTCATGTAGATTGCCATGCACGTCTCCTGCTGTTGGCCGGGGTTGAGATTGCGTTTGCGGACTCAGGCGAGTTCGTATTGGAAGCCGCCGGAGGGGTCGAGACCGACGGAAATCCGCCGTATTGGCGCGGCCTCCGCCAGCCGTGCCAGCACCTCGGCCGAAAGCTCGGGCAGCAGGGTGCGGGAGAGGATGTTCTCGATGTTGCGCGCCCCCGAGGCGCTCTCGGTGCAGCGCGCGGCGATCGTCTCGACCAGTTCCGGCGCGTAATTGAATTCGGCGCGATAGGCTTCGCGCACGCGGGAGGCGATGCGCGCGAGCTGCAGCACGACGATCTGGCGTATGATCGCCTCGGAGAGCGGAAAATACGGCACCAGGGTGAGGCGACCGAGAAAAGCCGGCTTGAAATGCTTCATCAACTCCGGCCGGAGCGCCTCCGCGAGCCCGGCCGCGTCCGGCGCGGTCTCGGGGTCGGCGAACAGCTTGGTGATCAGATCGGTGCCGGCGTTGGAGGTCATGATGATGATGGTGTTTTTGAAGTCGATCTCGCGCCCCTCGCCATCCGTCATGCTGCCTTTGTCGAACACCTGGAAAAAGATGTCCTGCACCCCCGGATGCGCTTTCTCCATCTCGTCGAGCAGCACCACCGAATAGGGCCGCCGGCGCACCGCCTCGGTAAGGATGCCGCCCTCGCCATAGCCGACATAACCGGGCGGGCTGCCCATCAGCAGGCTGACCTTATGCTCCTCCTTGAACTCGGTCATGTTGATGACCGTCATGTTCTGCTCGCCGCCATAGAGCAGATCGGCGAGCGTCAATGCCGTCTCGGTCTTGCCGACGCCGGAGGTGCCGACCATGAGGAACACGCCGATCGGCTTGCGCGGATCGGTGAGCTTGGCGCGCGCGGTGCGGATCGACTGCGCCACCGCCTCCAGCGCATGCGGCTGGCCGACGATGCGCCGCTCCATCGTCTCGCGCAGATTGAGCACGGTGCGAATTTCATCGGCGCGCATCCGCCCGGTGGGAATGCCGGTCCAGTTGGCGACGATCTCCGCCACCGCCTGGCCATCGACGACCGGGTAGACCAGCGGATGCTCGCCCTGCACCGCCGCCAGTTGCGCGCGCAGGCCGCCGAGCCGGTTGCGCTGTTCCTCCTGCGCCGGGCCGGCCTCGGCCGCCTCGGCGGCGGCACGCGCGGCGGCGATCTCCTGCGCCAGCCCGCGCTCGGCCTCCCATTGCGTCTCCAGCTCGGCGAGCCGCGCCGCCGCCTGCGCGCGCTCGGTGCCCAGCTCCTCCTGCCGCGCCGCATGCTCGCCGCCGGCGGCGAGTTCGCGCGCGAGAATGGCGAGCTCGGTGTCGATCAGTTCGATCCGCCGGCGGCGATCCTCGATCGGGCCGGGGATGGCGCTCTGGCTCATCGCCACCCGCGCGCAGGCGGTGTCGATCAGCGAGACCGCCTTGTCCGGCAGTTGCCGGCTCGGGATATAGCGCGCCGAGAGCCGCACCGCCTCGCTCACCGCTTCGTCGAGAATGCGCGTGCCATGGTGCTTTTCCAGCGTGGCGACGAGGCCGCGCACCATGGCGATCGCCACTGGCTCGCTCGGCTCCTCCACCTTCACCACCTGGAACCGCCGGGTGAGTGCCGCATCCTTCTCGAAATACTTCTTGTACTCGGCCCATGTGGTCGCGGCGACCGTGCGCAATTCGCCGCGCGCCAACGCCGGCTTGAGCAGATTGGCGGCATCGCCCTGCCCCGCCGAGCCGCCCGCGCCGATCAGCGTATGCGCTTCGTCGATGAACAAAATGATCGGCTTGGGCGAGGCCTTCACCTCCTCGATCACCGATTTCAGCCGGTTCTCGAATTCGCCCTTCACCCCCGCGCCAGCTTGCAAAAGACCGAGATCGAGCGTGCGCAGCACCACGTCCTTCAGCGCCGCCGGCACGTCACCGGCAGCGATGCGGGCGGCAAACCCCTCCACCACGGCGGTCTTGCCGACACCCGCCTCGCCGGTAAGGATCGGGTTGTTCTGGCGGCGGCGGGTGAGGATGTCGATCACCTGGCGAATTTCGAAGTCGCGCCCCAGAATCGGGTCGATCTTGCCCGCCCTGGCCCGCGCGGTGAGATCGATGGTGTATTGATCGAGCGCCGCCGAACCCGCCGCACGCGGCGGCGCATCGGCGGCCGCAGTCTCGCCCGATGCCGCCGCGGCTGCGGCTTCACTGCTGCCGGCGGTCACGGCCGCGAAATCGCGCTTGAGCGCGTCGGGCGGAATTTTCAGCAACTGACCAGAGGCTTCATGGCCACGCCGCGCCAGCGTCTCGTCGGCGAGCAAGGCCCAGAGCAGATGGCCCGAACGCACGCGCGCGCCGCCCTGTTCCACCGAGGCGAGCAGCCAAGCCTGCTTGGCCAGTTCGACGATATCGGGCGACAGGCCGGGCGGGCGGGCGTTACCGGTTTTCATCCGATCGAGCGCACGATTGAGATCGGCGAAAAACCGCCCGGCATCGGCATCGTAATGACGCAGGATGGCGGCGATATCGGCGTCGTTGGCATCGGCGAGTTTGAGCAGCCAGTGCTCGAGTTCGACATTATAGTGGCTGCGGGACAACGTCAGCCCGGCAGCGGCCTCCAATGCGCGACGGCAATGATCGTCGAGCCGCCCGATGAGCGACTTCAAATCCACCGCAACCATGAACTTCCCCCGTCAGTTGCGAAAACCTGCCACGGTTTCGCGAAAGCAGACTATGTGCTAGCCGATGCCCTGTCCAGTGTCCGTGTGGAGATTGCAATGGAAATTCTACTGCCGGACTTCGATCTTGCCGCCCTGCTGGCGCCGATCGCCGGCGAGATGGCCGCCGGTGTGGATCTGCGGGAGGATTTCTCGCCGCAGTCCCTCTATTATCGTCTGCGCGACGCCCGCGCCGACGCCCGCGCCGCCGAGCGCGCCGCCGATGCGGAAGCACAAAGCGAAGCAAGCCCGCCGCAATGGCGCACCATCCGCGAGCTCGCCCTCACCGCGCTTGCAAACCATAGCAAGGATCTCGAAATCGCCACTTGGCTCACGGAATCGTTACTGCGCAGTGACGGTCTGGCCGGGCTACAGGCGGGGGCGGCGCTGATGGCTGGGATGGTCGAGGGGTTCTGGGAGCAACTCTATCCGATGCCCGATGAAGACGGCATCGCAACGAGGGTGGCGCCGATCGGCGGGCTGAATGGCGTGGGCGGCGACGGCACGCTGATCCAGCCGCTGCGCAAGCTCGCGCTCTACACCCGTCCGGATGGTGCGCCGATGGCGCTGTGGCAGTATGAACAATCGGCTGAACTCGCCGGCATCGGCGATGCCACCCGCCGCCAGCAGAGGCTCGATGCCGGGGTGCTGCCATTCGATACCGTGCAGGCCGAGGCACAGGCGGCGCGTGCCAGCATGGCACCGCTGCGCGATCGCGCCACCGCCGCGCTGGCGGCATGGAATGCGCTGGCCCTCGCCCTCGACACCCATGCCGGGCCGGACTCGCCTCCGGCCAGCCGGGTGCGCGACATTCTCGCCCGCATTCTCGACATCGCGCAGAGCTACGCCGGCGCCGCGCCGGCGCCAGCGCCGGATACCGTCGATGGCGCCTCCGCCACGACCGAGGCCGGACCGGACATTGCGCCGAACGTAAACACGGCCGGTGGGAGCGCCATGGGGCGCGAGGCGGCGCTGCGCCAGCTCGACGACCTCGCCGCCTTCTTCCGCCGCACCGAGCCGCATTCGCCGCTCGCCTATACATTGAGCGAAGCCGCGCGGCGCGGCCGGATGAGTTGGGCGGAACTGATGCAGGAAATCGTGCCGGACGCCAGCCAGCGCGCAGGCATTCTCACCAGTCTCGGCATCCGGCCCGAAAGTGAAGAGAATAGCTGAATTCGCGTTGACGGGCCGCTCTTTTGCGCGTTATGATTTCACCCACGTTGCGGGGGCGGCGGCAGAATCGTTTCTGACGCCGATATCCTTCTGTCTGCCCCCCGATATATCTATAGATTTCTATAGCGAGAGGGGACGGCGGTAGCATGAGCGCCAGCATTCATGACAAGCTCAACCGGGTGCGCAAGCCGCGTGTCCATATCACCTATGAAGTCGAGACCGAGGGCGCGCAAGTGGTGCGCGAATTGCCCTTCGTCGTCGGCGTGATGGGCGATTTCTCCGGCGATCCGACGCAGCCGCTGCGACCGATGGCGGAACGCAAATTCATCCAGATCGATCGCGATAATTTCAACGACGTTCTCGCGCGCATGACGCCCGGGGTGAAGCTGAAGGTGGACAACACTCTCGCCGATGACGGCAGCCAGATGGCGGTCGATCTCAAATTCAATTCGATGGACGATTTCGATCCGGCCCGCGTCGCCGAGCAGGTGCCGGCGCTGAAAGCGCTGATGGAAACCCGCAACAAGCTGCGCGATCTGATGAGCAAGATCGACCGTTCGGACGAACTCGAAGGTCTGCTCGAACAAGTGCTGAAGAACGAGGCGGAATTGAAGTCGCTGTCCGGCCAACTCGGCCTCGACAAGACGGAGGGCTGAGGGATGTCGGGAACCCAGGCGGCACCGGACGCCGCGGCCGCCGTCGGCGAGAGCGCTGGCGGGAGCGTCAGTCTGCTCGATCAGGTGGTCGCCGCGACGAAGCAGACCGAGCCCGATCGGGCGCAGGATCTGGTGAAAACGCTGGTCGAGCAGGCGCTCAGCGGCACGGTGACGTTCGACAAGAACCTCACCCGCACCTTCGACCGCGCGATCGCCGCGATCGATAGGCAGCTCTCGACCCAGCTCAATGCCATCATGCACGACCCGAAGTTTCTCAAACTCGAAGGCAGTTGGCGGGGTTTGCACCATCTGGTGATGAACAGCGAGACCGGCACCAGTCTCAAGATCCGTATGCTCAATCTCACCAAGCGCGAGTTGAACCGCGATCTGACCAAGGCGGTGGAGTTCGATCAGAGCCAGTTGTTCAAGAAAATCTACGAGAACGAGTTCGGCACGCCAGGCGGTGAGCCTTATGGCGCGCTGATCGGCGATTACGAATGGACCAACCATCCCGACGACATCGAGAGCCTGCGTCTGGTTTCCAACGTCGCCGCCGCCTCTTTCGCGCCCTTCATCTCCGCCGCCGGGGCCGGCATGTTCGGTTTCAACGACTGGACGGAATTGTCCAAACCGCGTGATCTGGCGAAGATCTTCGAAACCCAGGAATATACCAAATGGCGCAATTTCCGTGAGAGCGAGGATGCGCGATTCGTCTCTCTGGTGATGCCGCGCGTCATTGCGCGCGTCCCGTATGGTGCGGCGACCAAGCCGATCGATGAATTCGCCTATGAGGAGGCGCCGGTCGATGCCTCTGGTGCGGCGCGCGCGATGCAGCACCAGGAATATTGCTGGATGAACGCGGCCTATGTGATGGGTACGCGGCTCACCGATGCGTTCTCCAAATACGGCTTCTGCGTCGCCATTCGCGGCGCCGAGGGCGGCGGCAAGGTGGAGAATCTGCCTGCGCACGTCTTCACCTCCGACGATGGCGACATGGACGCCAAATGCCCGACGGAAATCGGCATCACCGACCGGCGCGAGTTCGAGCTTTCCAACCAGGGCTTCTTGCCGCTCTGCCACTACAAGAATACCGACTATGCGGTGTTCTTCGGTGCGCAGACGGCGCAGAAGGCGAAGAAATACGACCGCCCCGAGGCAACGGCGAATGCCGCCATCTCGGCGCGCCTGCCCTACATCATGGCGAGCAGCCGCTTCGCGCATTACCTGAAGGTGATGGCGCGCGACAAGATCGGCAGCTTCATGGAGGCGAGCGATTGCGAGCGCTGGCTCAATCGCTGGATCACCAATTACGTCAACACCAACGAAAACGCCGGGCAGGAGATGAAGGCGCGTTTCCCGCTGCGCGAGGCCACGGTGGAGGTGAAGGAAATTCCCGGCATGCCGGGCTCGTACAACGCGGTTGCCCATCTGCGCCCCTGGCTGCAGATGGAGGAACTCACCACCAGTCTGCGCATGGTCGCGCGCATTCCGCAAAAATCCTGACGCCGCAAGGCATCTCCGCGACCGATCCGGCGATGCCCGCCGATCCCGAGCAACCGCTGCGCCATGCCGTGCTGGCCGGGCGGTTCTTCGGTCCGGCGCGGGCGGCGGCGGAGCGGCTCGCCGCGTGGCTGGCCGCTCCCTCGCTTGCCGAATGGTTTTCGCCCGAAGCGCTCGCCTCGTTTGCCGCGGCGCCCGATTCGTTGCGGGAAGCGCTCGACCGTGATGTGGCGCTGATCGACGCGGCAATCGGCGCGCAGCTCGACGCCATTCTGCATCATCCGCGCCTGCAACGATTGGAGGGCAGTTGGCGCGGCCTGCGCTGGCTCGCCGAGGCGGTGCCCCCCGGCGCGCGGATCAAGCTCAAGCTGCTCGGCCTCGCCTGGAGCGAGCTTTGCCGCGATCTCGAACGCGCGGTGGAATTCGATCAGAGCCAGCTCTTTCGCAAATTATACGAGGACGAATTCGGCTCGCCCGGCGGTGAGCCGTTCGGCCTCTTGGTGATCGATCATGAACTGCGCCACCGCCCTGGCCCCGGCACGCCGACCGATGACGTCTCCGCCCTCACCGCCCTCACCGGCGTCGCCGCGGCCGCCTTCATACCCACCATTCTCGCCGCCTCGCCCGCTCTGCTCGGGGTCGATGAATTCGCCGATCTGGCCAATGTGACCGATCTCGCAGCCCCGTTCCGCGCCGCCGATTACGCGCGCTGGCGCGGCCTCGCGCAGCGCGAGGATTGCCGGTTTCTCGCGATCACCCTGCCGCGCGTGCTGGCGCGCGCGCCCTGGTGCGACGATACGGCGCGCGCCGACGGTTTTCGCTATGCCGAGGATGCGCCGGATGCGGCGAGCCGGGTGTGGATGAGCGCTGGCTATGCCTTCGCCGCCGTCGCCCTGCGCGCGGTCGGTGCCTATGCCTGGCCGGCCGATGTGCGCGGCAGCGAGACCGACCGCATCGGCGGCGGGGTGGTGCTCGATCTGCCGGGCGAGCCCTTCGCGAGCGATCCCGGCACGCCCTGGCTGCGTCCGTCGCTCGATGTGGTGTTCACCGATCGCGCCGAGCGCAGCCTCGCCGAGCTCGGGCTGATGCCGCTCGCCGGCCTGGCCTTCACCGAGGCGGCGGCTTTCTCGGCGCTGCGCAGCCTGCAAACGCCGGTGCAATTTTCCAACCTAGCGGCAAACGCCAACGCGCGGCTTTCGGCGCAGATCAATGCGATGCTCTGTGTCTCGCGATTTGCCCATT
This sequence comes from Acetobacteraceae bacterium, assembly GCA_027365195.1. GTDB lineage: Bacteria > Pseudomonadota > Alphaproteobacteria > Acetobacterales > Acetobacteraceae > DAHXNW01. The sequence continues at coordinate 37,122 of DAHXNW010000282.1, read as the reverse complement.
ATTTGAAGATGCTCGGGCGCGAAATGGTCGGCGCGTTTCGTACCGCCGATGAGATCGAGCGGCAATTGCACGGCTGGCTGATGCGCTACGTCAATGCCAGCAGTGCGAGTGCCGCGGAGAATCGGGCGCGCTATCCGCTGGTGGCGGGTGCGGTGAGCGTGCGCGAAATGGCCGGGCGCCCGGGCGTGTTCGGCTGCACCATCCAGTTGCAGCCGCATTTTCAGCTCGACGATGTCGCGGCGACATTCCGGCTGGTGACGGAAATCGCCGCCCCGGGTCGCCGATGAGGGAGGAAGATCGCATGTCCGAGAGCGCACCAACCGCCGGCAGCCTGTTCCGTGCCGGCAAGCTCGCCGCCGCCGTCGATGCCGCCGGCCAGGCAGTGCGCGCAGCACCAGCCGATCTCGCGGCGCGCGTGCTGCTGGCCGAGATGCTGCTGTTCGCCGGCAATCTGGAGCGTGCCGACGTGATCCTCGATGCCGCCTCGCAGATCGACCCCTCGACCGCCGTGGTGGTCGCCGAATTCCGCCAGTTGCTGCGTGCCGAGACGGCGCGGCGGCAGCTCTATCGCGACGGCCGGCTGCCGGAGTTCCTCGGCGAGCCACAGCCGGCGCAACGCGCCGCCCTGGCCGCCCTCGTCGCCCTGCGCGCCGGTGATCCGGCAGGCGCGGCGCAGGCGGCGGCCGAGGCCGAGGCGCTGCGCCCGCGCGCGCCGGGCCGGCATGGCGAGACCGCCTTCGATGACTGCCGCGACGCATGCGATCTCGCCGCCGGCTATTTCGAGGTTCTGACCACCACCGGCAAATACTACTGGATCCCCACCGAGCGCGTCGCCAGCATCGCCTTTCATCCGCCGAAGCGGCCGCGCGATCTGGCCTGGCGGCGCGCCAGCATGTCGGTGCTCGACGGGCCGGATGGCGATGTCTATCTGCCGGTGATCTATGCCGGCGCCGATGCGACCGAGGACGAAACGTTGCGCCTCGGCCGCGCCACCGATTGGCGGCAGGAGGGCGCCGGCCCGGTGCGCGGCGTCGGGCAGCGGGTGTTCCTGCTCGGCGAAAACGCCTGCAACGTCATGGACCTCAGCGACCTCACCTTCGGCGCATGAGTGGCCAGCGGGAAGCGGCGGGAGGCGGGCGTGTGCAGTTGCCGCTGCTCGACCGGCTGCTCGATGACGCACCCGATGCGCCGCGCGATGCGCCGCTCGCGCCGGCCGAAGCGATGGCGGTGCTGCGCCGTGCGGTGCGGCGCGATCTGGAGGCGCTGCTGAATGCGCGCCGGCGTTGGCGCTCCTGGCCGGCCGCCCTCGACGAACTCGCCCTCTCCCCGCTCGGCTATGGCATCCCCGATTTCAGCTCCGGCGGCATCGTCGAGCCGCGCGCGCGCGAACGTCTGCGCGCCGAGATCGAGGACGCCATCCGCCGCTTCGAGCCACGCTTCGCGCGCGTGCAGGTGAGCCTGCTCGACAACACCGACCAGTTGGAGGCAACGCTGCGGCTGCGTGTCGAGGCGCTGCTGCACGCCGATCCGGCCCCCGAGCCGATCGCCTTCGACACCATGATCGACCCGACGACCGCCGATGTGACGGTGCGAACGCGCGACGATGTCTGACGCCCTGCTGCCCTACTACAACCGCGAGCTCGCCGCCCTGCGCCGGCTGGCCGGGGAGTTCGCTGCCGACCACCCCAAAATCGCCGGCCGGCTACGGCTGTCGGCCGAGGCGGTGGACGATCCACATGTCGAGCGGCTGCTCGAAGGGGTCGCTTTCCTCGCCGCGCGCGTACACCACCGGCTCGACGACGAATTCCCCGAGCTGACCGATGCGCTGCTCGGCGTGCTCTATCCGCATTACCTGGCGCCCACCCCCTCCTGCACCATCGCACAGTTCACCGCCCAGCCCGATCTGCTGGTGCCGACGCACTTGCCGCGTGGCCTCGCGATCGATACCGAGCCGGTGCGCGGGGAAAGCTGTCGCTTTCGCACCGCCGCCCCGCTCACGCTCTGGCCGGTGGAGATCGAGAGCGTGCGCCTCTCCGGCCTGCCGCTCGCGGCACCGGCCAACCCGCGCGCGCCCGGCGCCGTCGCGGTGCTGCGCATCGCGCTGCGCTGCACCAATCCGCAGACGAGCCTCGCACAACTCGGCATCGACCGGCTGCGCTTTTATCTGCGCGGCCCGGCGCAGAGTGCCCTCGAGTTATACGCGCTGCTGGCGGCGCACACGATCTCGATCGCCTGCGCCGACGGCCCGCAGGATACGCTGCCGGTGATTCTGCCGCGCGAGGCGATCGCCCCGGCCGGCTTCGCGCCGGAGGAGGCGCTGCTGCCCTGGCCGAGGCGCAGTTTCGCGGGGTTTCGTCTGCTCGCCGAGTATTTCGCCTTCCCGGAAAAATTCCGCTTCCTCGACATCACCGGGCTGGACGCCAAAACGCTGCTCGCCAGCGGCAATCGGATGGAGATTTTCGTCTATCTCAACCGCGCGCTCCCGGAGTTGGAGCGCGTGGTGGATGGCGAGGCGCTCGCCCTCGGCTGCGTGCCGGCGATCAATCTGTTCAGCCAGCGCTGCGAGCCGGTCGCGCTCAGCCATCGCGAGACCGAATACCGCGTCGTGCCCGATGCGCGCCGACCGCGCGCGATGGAGGTGTGGGGCATCGAGCGGGTGCGCGAGAGCCGGCCTGACGGCAGCAGCCGGCCGTGGCGGCCGTTTTACCGGCTGACGCATGGCGATGCCGACGGCGCCGCGCCGGGCGGCTATTTCCAGACCATCCCGCGCGTCGCCGCCGCCCCGTTGCGCGGCAGCGAGACCTTCATCGCCCCCTACGATCCGGCCTTCGATCCGGCGCAGCCGGCCGATGGCGTGCTCTCGATCGACGCGCTCTGCCTCAACCGCGATCTGCCGGCCGATCTGCCGTTCGGCGGCGGCCATCCGCGCCTCGCCTTGGTCGAGGCTTCGGCGGCGGTGCTGCGGTGTAGTTGCCTCACGCCACCGACACCAACGCTGCGCCCGGTGCTGCGCGAGCGTGGCTTCTGGCGGCTGATCTCGCATCTCTCGCTCGGCCATCTCTCCCTGGTCGGCGGCGAGGCAGGCGCGGAAGCCTTGAAGGAAGTGCTGCGGCTCTACGATCTACGCGGCTCGGCCGAGACGCAGGATGCGATCGCCGGCCTGCTCGCCGTCTCGGCCACACCCGGCACCGCACGGGTGCCGGGCGGCCGGGCCGGTGGCTTCTGTCGTGGGCTCGATGTCACCTTGGAATTCGACCCGCGCGCCTGGCAGAGCAGCGGCCTCTATCTGCTCGCGAGCGTGCTGGAGCGCTTCCTCGCACTGCACGCCTCGGTGAACGCCTTCGTGCGCACACGGGCGACGCTGCGCGGCCGGCCGGGCGACGCCGGGCGCTGGCCGGCGCGCGCCGGCAGCCAGACGCTGTTATGACCCCCCTGCTCGACGCGCTGCTCGCGCGACCACGCCGGTTCCGCTTCGATGCGGCGGTGCGCATTCTGCTGCACGCCGCGCGCACCGCCGATCCGGCGCGGGCGGCGCGGTTTCGCAGCCAGCCCGGCCTCGCCTTCCCACCCGCCGAAGTTACCGCGGCACGGCCCGGCACGCCGCCGCAACTCAGCGTGGCGCTGCTCGGCCTCACCGGCGCCTCCGGCACGCTGCCGCGCTATTATACCGAGATGCTCGGCCTCGCGCTGCGTCAGCGCTCGCACGCGCTGCATGATTTCCTCGATCTGCTGGCCGAGCGGCTGGTGGCGATGTTCGCCCGCGCCGGGATGAAATACCGCCCGGCGCGTGCCGCCGAGGCCGCCACCCTGGCCGAACCGCCGGCCGCCGACCCGGTGGCGCAGGCGCTGCTCGCCTTCACCGGCTATGGCACCGCGCAGTTGCTGCCGCGCCTCGCCGTCGGTGAGGCGGCGGTGCTGCACTATGCCGGTCTGCTGGCCGGCGCGCCGCGCTCGGCCGAACGACTGGCGGCGTTGGCGTCGGACTGGCTCGGCCGCCCGGTGGAAGTGTGCCAGTTCGCCGGCGCCTGGATGCCGCTGCCGCCGGACGAGCGCAGCGCGCTAGCGGCCGGGCGGGAGCCGGGGCGCTGGAACCGATTGGGCGTCGATGCCGCGATCGGCGTGCGGGCGTGGGATGCGCAGGCGCGCATCGTGCTGCGCGTCGGCCCGCTCGGCGCCGAGGCTTTCGCCGCCCTGCTGCCGGGCGAGCCTGGGCTGCACCGCTTCGTCTCCCTGGTGCGGGCGTTTCTCGGCCTGCAGACCGGTTTCGCCGTCAATCTGGTGCTCGCCGGCGATGCGGTGCCACCCCTCTGCCTCGGCGGCGCGGCACCATCCCGGCTGGGCTGGACCAGTTGGCTGCCGCGCGTCGGCGCGCGGGCGGACGCGGCGGAGGCGATGTTCGAGGCGGAACGCGTGGAGGCAGCGGTATGAATGGCTGGACTGACGGCTACGTCGCCGATATCGCCTATATGGCGGGATATTACCCGCCGCAATCGCCGCATCATCTGGCCGTCGCCTGCCTGCTCGGCAATATGGCACCACCCGATCTGTCGGAGGGTGCGGCACTCACCTATCTCGAACTCGGCTGCGGCCAGGGCTTCGGCGCGCTGGTGCTGGCGGCGAGCAATCCGCAGTGGCGCATCTTCGCGCTCGATTTCAATCCCAGCCACATCGCCGGCGCGCAGGCGATGGCGCGCGAGGCCGGGCTTGCCAACATCCGCTTCCTCGAAGCCGATCTGGCCGATGTCGCTGCCACCACGGCAGTGCTGCCGGAGGTCGATATCGTGAGCCTGCATGGCGTGTGGAGCTGGGTCTCGCCGGCGGTGCGCGCCGGGATCGTGGGCCTGCTGCGCGCCCGGCTGCGCACCGGCGGTATTGCGCAGGTGAGCTATAACGCGCTGCCGGCCTGGCAGGGAGCGATCGGCATGCAACGGCTGCTGCGCGAAGCCGGGCAGCGCAGCCCCGGCCACAGCGACCGGCAGGCACGCGCTGGCGCCGCACTCCTCGGCGAGGCGATGGCCGCCGGTGCCCTGCATATCGCCACAAGCCCCCTGGCCGCCGCGCTACTGAAGAAAATCGACGACATGCCGCCCGCCTATCTGGCGCATGAATTCATGAACGCGCACTGGTCGCCGGCCTTTCACGCCGATGTCGCCGCCGACCTCGCCGCCGCCAAGCTCGACTTCGTCGCCTCGGCCAATCTGCTGGAGAATTTCCGCGAGCTGACCCTGAGCGAGGCGCAGCGGGCGCTGCTCGACCGGCTCGACGACCCAGCGATGGTCGAGTTGCTGAAGGACATGTGCCTCGAACGCGCGCTGCGCAACGATGTGTTCGTGCGTGGCGGCGTGCGGCTCGATCCAGTGCGGCGCAACGCGGCGCTCGGCGAGGTGGTGCTGGCGCTGCGCGGCCAGCCGGCGCGGTTTCGCTACGAAACCGACGTGCCGGTGGGTGAGGCGGCGATGGCGCCGGAATTCTACCGCCCCATCGTCGAGGCGCTCGGGCAGCGGCCGCATGCGGTGCGTGACTTGCTGGCGCTGCCCGGCCTGCGCGGCCGGCGCGACAATCCGGCCGAACTCGTCGGCATGCTGATCGGCTCCGGCCAGGCGATTCCGGTCGCCGCGCGCGCCGTCTCCGCGAACGCCGGCGATGCGGCGGCGGATCGGCGCTTCAATGCATTGACGCTGCGCCGCCTGGTCCGGCCGGACCAGTTGAACGTCGGGCTGGCGCTGGCCGACAGCCGGCTCGGTAACGGCATCTCACTGCGCGCGCTGCACGTGTTCATGCACGTCCGGCTACAGGAGAGCGGCGGCCGGGCGATGCCGGCGCGCTGGGCGGAGGAACTGCTGCCACAGGCGGATGGCGAGGAGCGGGCGCGGCTCGCCGCCTTGCTGGAGAGGGAAATCGAGGAAGCCGACCCGCTTTGGCGGCTTAGACGAGATATCGGCCACTGAAGTGATTTTTTCAACAAAATCAAGATTACTACAAATAGAAATTCAGTTAACCCATGATTTTTTGTGGAGGGCGATGATGCCGCATGATGGACCAGACGGTGCCGAAGGAGGTGGTAACGCTACCGCAACGGCCAATTACAATCGCTTGATCAATCTGAATTTCAGCACCGAAGAACAACGCCTGAGTAATTTCCTGAGAGCACTCTACCGGGCGTCTCATGCCCAGGGCGACTTGACACAAATGCCCTTCGTCGTAGGCGGCGCTCTGGTCTACAATGGTGCCAATATCAGAATTTCTGGCGACGATGGTGTATATTATAGCCTGTGGCGCCACAATCCAGGCCTGCGGACTGCGCCGCGTACCGGCCCTCTCAGCGGATCCTCACATCAGTCCGACGTTGAACAGTACGAGATTTATCTGGAAGGAGCCGGTGTGTTTCTGGTCGGTATATCGCACAACTTCGGCGGTATTGCCGGTCCGCACACCTGGTTTCAGAGCGAAAAGCATGCTGCCATGGGCAGTTGGGGACAAAACATCATGCATGGTCTGACGTATTTTCAACATGCAGCATCCGGCTGGCAACAGGTCGGTGCCTTCGGCACTTCTCCCTATAGCGAAAAATCTAACAATGCGCTGGTAGTTCTCAGAGGAAATTATCCAGCCTATTGATCTCCGACACATCAGCAAGACAACAGGCCAGCGCTGATTTGGCGTGCCGCGAGGGGAACTGATACAACCCGCGCGGGAGGATTGCGTGAGGATGCAGGTCGAAGCCGTTCTGACCGTGCGCGACGGCCGCCCGCCGCTCGGGCGATGGCTGCGCGTCGCCTCAGTGCATCTGGGATTTTACCTCGGTCTCGCCGCCTTTGCCGCGACCGCCCTGCTGTGGAGCCTGATCCTGGCGCCGCCGCTCCGTCTACTGCCACGCCGGCAAGGCGCGGCGATCGGCCAGCGCGTGATCATGGCGGCGGCACGCTGTGCGGTGAGCCTGCTGCAACGCTGCGGGCTGCTGCGCTGCGAGCTTGCCGCTCTCGATGCGCTGGCCGCGCAATCGGGGTTCATCGTCGTCGCCAACCATCCTTCGCTGCTCGATGCGATGCTGCTGATCTCGCGCCTGCCGCGCGCGGTGTGCATCGGCAAGGCGAGCCTCTGGCGCAACCCGCTGCTGCGCGGCGGCGCGCGGCTCGCCGGCTATATTCGTAACGATTCGCCGGCCGGTATGATCCGCACCGCCGCCGCCGCCCTGCGGCAGGGGCAGACATTGCTGATTTTCCCCGAGGGCACGCGCAGCAACGGCGCCGGCCTCGGCGCCTTCAAGCCCGGCTTCGCCGCCATCGCCCGCCTCGCCGGGGCGCCGATACAGGTGGTGCTCATCGAAATGACCCCGCCGCGGCCCGGCTGGCGGCTGTGGCAGGCGCCGCGCGCGCCGCTCGGTTTTCGCCTGCGTCTCGGCCAGCGCTTCGCCGCCAGCGCGCATCCCGGCGGCAGCACCTCCCAGCGGCTCGCCGCCGAAGTGGAGCGGCACGTGCGCGACGCGCTCGACGCCGGCCGGCGCTAACGTGCCAGGTTCAAGGTGAGTCTGCACCTTCCCGCATCCCCACCCGGCGACCCATTCAGTATCCTGGCCTGGGTGGCCGGGTGGGGGCGCGGGAAGGTGCGGACTAAAGCGTGACGCGCCATCTCGTTCTGATGCCGAGCTACAACGGCGGCGCCCGGCTGGCCGCCACCGTGCGCGAGGCGCTGGCCTGCTGGACGCCGGTCTGGGTCGTGCTCGATGGCAGTGACGATGGCAGTGCGGCACCGCTGGAGGCCATGCTGGCTGAGCAGCCGGGGTTGCGGCTCTTGCGCCTGCCGGTCAACCGCGGCAAGGGGGCCGCAGTGCTCGCGGGCTTGCAGGCGGCGGCGGCGGAGGGGTTCACCCACGCGCTGGTGATGGATGCCGATGGCCAGCACCCGGCCGCCAGCATCGCCCCGTTCATCGCCGCCTCGCGCGCCGCACCGGAGGCGATGATCCTCGGCGTGCCGCAATTCGCCGCCGATGCGCCACGGTTGCGGGTGCGCGGGCGACGCGTGTCGAATTGGTGGGTGCGGCTGGAAACCGGGCGGGCCGGCATCGAGGATTCGCTGTTCGGCTTTCGCGTCTATCCCATCGCCGCACTGCGCGCGGTGATGGAGGCCGGGCGCTGGATGCGCCGATTCGATTTCGATGCCGAGGCAGTGGTGCGGCTGAGCTGGCGAGGCGTGCCGGCGGTCAACCTTCCCGCCCCCGTGCGTTATCTGCGCCCGGAGGAGGGCGGCGTGTCGCATTTCCGCTACCGGCGCGACAATCTGCTGCTGAGCTGGATGCATCTGCGCCTGATGCTCGGCTGGCTGTGGAAGATGCTGTCACGTTGAACCGGCACCGGCCCGCACCCCCAGCCGGCCACCCACGTCAGTATACTTGCATGGGTGGCCGGGTGGGGGTGCGGGCCGGTGCCGGTGCAACGCCCATACATAACCCTTGCGTCAGAGAAACCCCGCGCAGCCCGCGCACGGCGAGACCATCGAGCAGCGCGGGCAGTACCTGGAGCGAGAGCGGCGGCGCATCGCCGCGCCATGGCCCCGTGGCGTCGTGCAGCAACAGGATATCGCCCGCCGCCAGGCCACGGGTGAGGCGGCGCAGCACGCCCGCCGCATCGGCGCGCGGCACTGTGTCGAGTCCGCGCCGGGTCCAGGCGACATACCGCAGCCCCAAGGCCGCCAGCACCGGGTCGAGCAGTGGGTTGCGCAGCCCCATCGGCGCGCGGAAGAACGCCGGCGGGGGTGCCCGTGCGGCGATCGCCGCCTGCGCCTCCACGATCTCCCGGCGCAACCACGTGGGGCCGTGGAGGGCGAAGCCATAGGAATGGCGATGGCTGTGATTCTCCACGCCATGACCGCGGCGGACGATCTCGGCCACCAGATCCGGATAGGCCGCCGCGCGTTCGCCGATGCAGAAAAAACTCGCCCGCGCGTCATGCGCCGCCAGCAGGGCGAGCACGCGCGGCGTATGGCGCGGGTCCGGCCCGTCATCGAAGGTGAGCGCCACCTCGCCGCGCCGCACGGCGGCGGTGGGCAGCCGGGTGATGCTCGCCCCGATCAACGTCGAACGCGGCAGCATGCCCAGCGCGCCGAGCAGCGCATGGTCGGCCAGCACGCCACCCAGCGCCCAGCGCCAGACCGCCGGATCGGCGAGCGTTGCGAGTGCGGCCACGCCATGCAGCGCGATCGAGGCGGCGGCCAGCGGCGTCGGCCGCCAGCGCCGGGCCAATCGCCCGCTCATCGCCGGCCCGGATACGGTTTGCCGCCGGGCCAGGAGTCCGCTAAAATATGAAACAAGATGAGCGAGGTTGCCTCCATTGGACGCGATGAACGTATATCAACCCGATGAGCCGCGCGCGACGCCATCGGCGCATTTCGAGCGGGAGCTGGCGGAATTGCTGGTCTCCGTATTGCAACTTGAGGTCGCAGCGGCGGATATCCAGCCGGAGGCGGCGCTGTTCCATGAGGGTCTGGGTCTCGATTCGATCGATGCGCTGGAGATCGCCCTCGCGGTGTCGCGCCGCTACGGCGTCGAGCTGAAATCCGACGATGAACAGAACGGCCGGATTTTTGCCTCGCTGCGCAGCCTCGCCGGCCATATCGAGCGCCACCGCACGCAATAGGCGGCGGCGATGAGCGCTCTCGGCGACGGTTCTCCCCTGCCGCTGATTGGGCGCCCGGATGATGCCGTGCTGTTCCGCACCGCAGCCGGCCCTATCACCGCGGCGCAGGCGAACACCGCCGCGCACCACCTCGCCGAGGCGTTGCCCGAGCGGCGCTATCTGCTCAATCTCTGCCGCAGCCGCAGCGGCTTCGCCCTCGCCACGCTCGCCGCCGCGCTGCGCGGACAGATCAGCATCGCGCCCGGCGACGGGCCGGCGGAGCGGCTGCGCGCGATCGCCACGCGCTTCGCCGATGCCTCCTCGATCGCCGACGACCCGGCCACCCCAAGCCCGCTCGCAGCGCATCGCTGCCTGCCGCCATGGCCGCAAGCGGCGCTAATGCCGGCGGCATCGATCCCTGCGGCACAGGTGGTGGCGATCGTGTTCACCTCTGGCAGCACCGGCGAGCCGCTCGCCTATCACAAGAGCTGGGGCGAGCTGGTGTGGCGCAGCCGTGCCGCCGCCACGCAGTTCGCCCTCTCCCCGGCGCATCCGGTCGCCATCGTCGGCACCGTGCCGCCCGCGCATATGTATGGCTTCGAGACCACCGTGTTGCTGCCGCTGCATGCCGGCGCGTCGAGCTGGTGCGGTGCCGCCTTCTACCCGGACGATCTGCGTCGCGCGCTCGCGGCCTGTCCGGCACCGCGCGTGCTGGTGACGACACCGCTGCATCTGCGCTCGCTGCTGCGCCACAGCCTCGATCTGCCGCCGCTCGCGCGCATCGTCTCGGCGACGGCACCGCTCGATGCCAGCATCGCAGCGGCGGCGGAAGCGCGCTTCGGCGCGCCGGTGGAGGAGATTTTCGGTGCCACCGAACTCGGTTCCATTGCCAGCCGCCGCCCCACGGACACTCCGCTCTGGCGGCTCTATCCCGGCATACGGATCGGCATCGCCGACGCCCCCATCGTCAGCCGACCGGGCGCCGAACCATGCCCGCTCGCCGATGCGATCGAGATGCAGGACGCCGAGCATTTCCGCCTGCTCGGCCGTGGCGGCGATGTGATCAAGCTCGCCGGCCGGCGTGCCTCGCTCGCCGGGCTGAACCGCATCCTGAACGAGATCGAGGGTGTCGAAGACGGCGTATTCCTCGCCCCCACCGAGTCCATGGCCGAGTCCATGATCGACGATGCAGCACAGCCTGTGGCGCGGATGCAGGCGCTTTTCGTCGCCCCGGCACATTCGCCTTCGGAGATTCTGGCGGCGCTGCGGGGACGGATCGATCCCGTCTTCCTGCCGCGCCGGCTGGTGCGCGTCGCCGCCCTGCCGCGGGACGCGCTCGGCAAGCTGCCCCGCCAGGCGCTGCTGGCGCTGCTCGACGATGGCTGAGCCCCACGCGTCGGCGACGGGGGAGACGGCGGGAGCGTTCAGCATTCCACCCGAGCATCCCGCGCTCCCCGGGCATTTCCCTGGCCATCCGGTGGTGCCGGGCGCGTTGCTCCTCGATCATATCCTCCTCTGCCTCGCCGAAGCCGCGCCGGACTACCCGGTGCTCGGGCTGGCGCGGGTGAAATTCCTCGCCCCGGTGCTGCCCGGGCAATGCGTGTGCGTGCGGTTCCAGCGCAATGACGCACGGCTCGATTTCGTCGGCAGCGTCGGCGCCCTCCAAGTGCTGCGCGGCATGGCCCTGCGCGCATGACGCGGACGCGCTGGATGCGGCAGGGCGAACGCGGCAGCGCCGTCCTGCTACGCCTCGCGCTGTTTCTCTGCCTGCATCTCGGCTGGTCCTTCGCCCGTTTGCTGCTGCTGCCGATCACCGGCTGGTTTCTGCTCACCAGCCAGCCGGCGCGCGCCGCCTCGCGCGGGTATCTATGCCGCGCCCTCGGCCGGCCGGCGACGGCGTGGGAGGTGTGCCGGCATTTTCACCAATTCTCGCACGCCATCCTCGATCGCGTCTTTCTGCTCGCCGACCGTGCGGAGCGGTTCGAGATCGAGATCACCGGCCTCGACCATCTGCGGGCGATGCTGGCGGCAGAGCGCGGCTGCCTGCTGCTCGGCGCCCATCTGGGCAGTTTCGAGGTGCTGCGCGCCATCGCCCGGCAGGCACCGGTTCCGGTAAAGGCGCTGATGTTCCGCGACAACATGGGCGCGCTGACGCGCACGCTGGAGCGGCTGGAGGGTCTGCCGCGTGGTGCTCTGCCGTCGCATATCATCGAGATGGGCACGCCGGCGGCAATGCTGCGGGCGCAGGAATGTCTGGCGCGCGGCGAAATCCTCGGTATCCTGGCCGACCGGCTGGCCGGCACGCGCCATGTGGTGGAGGTCGAGTTCCTCGGCGCCCGCGCCGGGTTTCCCGCCGGGCCGGTGCTGCTGGCGGCGGCGCTGGGGGTGCCGAGCCTGCTGTTCTATGCCATACGCACCGGGCCGCGACGCTATGCGGTGCGCTTCGAGCCGTTCGCCGAGCGCATCGTGCTGCGCCGGGCGCAGCGGCTGGCCGACGCCGGGCCGTGGGTCGCGCGCTATGCCGCCCGGCTGGAGACGATGTGCCGGGCGCACCCGTTCGACTGGTTCAACTTCTATCCGTTCTGGGAGCCGGCCGCCGATGAACAGACGCCTGGCCTGTCTCGCGATCGCGCTGCTGCTGGCGCCCCGCCGAACGCTGGCGGATAGCCCGCCGGCCGAGCCGCTGCTCGCCACGCTGATGCGCCGGCTCGCGCAGATCCCGGCGCGGCGCGCGGCGTTCACCGAGGAGAGCCGGCTCGCCGCCCTCGCGCAACCGCAGGAGAGCACTGGCGTGCTGGTCTATCGGCGACCTGATTTTTTGCAAAAACAGACGATTGCGCCACGATCCGAAAATCTCGTCATCGATGGCGCCGCCCTCACGCTGAGCCGTGGCGACGCCGCACCGCGCCATCTCGACCTGACCGAACATCCCGAGATCGCCGCCATCATCGCGGCCATCCGCGCGCCGCTGCAAGGCGATCTCGCCAGTTTGGAACAGCATTTCGAGCCGCGCCTCGCCGGTAGTTTCGACAACTGGCAGATGGTGCTGGTGCCGAGCGATGCCGCCGGCCGGCGCTTTCTGCGCTATGTGGTGATCGACGGCGCCGGCACCGATCTGCGCCAGATCCGCATCGTGCAGGCGAATGGCGACGCGCAGCGCCTCACGCTCACGCCGCTGCCGCCATGAGGCCAGCGGTACGCGTCCTCCCGTTGCTGGCGGCGCTGGCGCTCGCCGCACTCCTCGCGGCCGGGGTGTTCCGCCGCGTCGATCTGCGCGCCGACATGATCGACCTGCTGCCCGCCGGCAACAGCGCCAACAGCCGCTTCATGCTCGACGAATTGCGCGCCGGCCCGGCGGCGAGCCTGATCCTGCTCGGGCTGGACGGCGCTCCACCCGCCACGCTAGGCCGGCTGAGCCGCGCATTGGCGGCGCGGCTCGCGGCCTCCGGGGCGTTCGATCTGGTGGCGAACGGGGCGGCCGAGACCGACGAGCGGGAGATCGATTTCCTCTTCCGCCATCGCTATCTGCTCTCGCCGGCGACCACGACAGCGAGCTTCGCCACCCCGGCGCTGCGCCAGGATCTGCGGGATCTGCTCGATACGCTGCAATCCTCCGCCGCCCCGCTCGCCGAACACTTCGGCCTTGCCGACCCGACCGGCGCCTTTCGCGCCATCGCGCGGCAATGGCTCGGCGCGAGCACGGTGCAGATGCGAGACGGCGTCTGGTTCGCTGCCGACCGCCCGCGCGCGCTGCTGCTGCTGCGCACCCATGCCGCCGGGATGGATATCGCCGCCCAGGACATGGTCGATCGCACCATCCGCGCCGCCTTCGCCGCCGCCCGGCAGGAGAGCGGCGCGGCGGGTGCAAAGCTGCGCTATAGCGGGCCGGCGGTGTTCGCCCGCGCGGCGGCGGCGCGCATCGAGGGCGATGTGTGGTTCGTCTCGGTGCTCTCCACCCTGCTGATCGTAACATTGCTGCTCTGGCGCTTCCGCTCGCCCTGGCTGCTCGCGGCGATCGGCGTGCCAGTGCTGCTCAGCCTCGGCGCCGCCGCCCTGGCGGTGCAGATCGGCTTTGGCTTCGTGCATGCGATCACCCTGGGATTCGGCATGACGATGCTTGGAATCACAGTCGATTATCCTGTTTTGCTCATTGGCCATCGCAAGCAAGGCGAAGCCGCCGCCGGCACATTGCGCCGCATCGGTGCGACGCTCGCGATGACCGTGGTGGCGGCCGCCTGTGGTCTCGCCGGCATGACCTTCTCCGGCCTGCCGGGCCTTGCGCAGCTCGGCGTATTCTCGGTGGTCGGTGTGCTCGCCGCCGCCGCCGCCACGCGATTCGTGCTGCCCCGGCTGATCGTCGCCGCCGATCTGGCCCCGGTCGCTGCCGGCGATCCGGCGCGGCTGCTGCGATTCGAGCGGCTGCGGCGCCATCGCGGCTGGGCGCTGGGGGTGGTCGCGGCAGCGGGACTATCATTGCTCGTGCATCCGCCACGGTTGCGAACCGATCTGGCGGCCTTGAGCCCGGTGCCGCCCCGCGCACTCGCGCTCGACGCCGAGTTGCGCGGCGAGGTGGGTGCGCCGGAGCCGGGCGTGCTGCTGGTGGTCCGCGCGCCCAGCGCGGAGGCGGTGCTCGCGCGCGAGGAGGCGCTGCTGCCGGTGCTCGATGCGTTGCAGCACGCGCGGGTGATCGGCGGGGCGGAGTTGGCCGCCAGCTTCCTGCCGAGCGCGGCGACCCAGCGGGCGCGCCAGGCCGCCCTGCCGGCGCCGGCGGAGCTGCGGGCGCGGCTGGCGGCGGCGGAAGAAGGGCTGGGGTTTTCGAGCAGCGCGTTCGACGGCTTTCTCGCCGATGTCACCGCCAGCCGGGCGATGGCGCCGCTGGGACTCGCCGATTTCACCACGCCGCTGCTGCGCGCGCGGCTCCAACCGCTGCTGTTTGCGCGCCACGGAACTTGGTTCGGGCTGATCGCACCGCGCGCCATCACAGACCCGACAGCCCTGGCGGCGGCGATGGCCGGGCAGACCGGCGTGGCGCTGCTCGATATCGGCGCCGAGACCAATCGTCTCATCGGCGCCTACGCGCGCCGGGCATGGCGCTGGCTCGCGATCGGCGGGGCTGCGGCACTGCTGGCGCTGGCGGTGGGGCTGCGCCAGCCGGCGCGCGTGCTGCGTGTGGTCGGCGCGGTCGGCGCCGCGGCGGTGCTGACGCTTGCGACACTCAGCCTGATCGACCGGCGGTTGACGCTGTTGCATGTCGTCGCGTTGCAGTTCGTCATCGGCATCGGGCTCGACTACGCATTGTTTTTCGCCCGGCGCGGACTCGACATCGAGGAACGGGCACGCACGCTGCGCACGCTGATCATTTGTAACGCGATGACGCTGATGAGCTTCGGTCTGCTCGCCCTCTGCCGCACCCCGCTGCTGCGCCAGATCGGCACCACCGTCGCGATCGGCGCCCTGGCGGCGATGGCCTGCGGCTTTCTGTTCGCCGGTGAACGGGTTGAAGAATCCTGAGCCTCTTTGCGATCGGCGATCCGGCGCCACATCTGCAACCGAGAGAGGAGTGTTCGCATCATCGAGACCATCCCACCCGTCATGCACCCGCTGCTGATCGGCGCCGGCACCCTGGTGAGCGCCGCCGGGCGCGGTGCGGGTGAAACATTGGCGTCACTGCAATCGGGCCGTAGCGGTCTGCGCCACGCCGACTTCGCCAGCATCCGCAGCGGCCATATCGGCCGCGTGGCGGGGGTGGAGGAGCATGAGTTGCCGCCGGCGCTGGCGCGCTTTGCCTGCCGCAACAACCGTCTCGCCGATCTCGCGCTGCGCACCGACGGTTTTGCCGAGGCGGTAGCCGCGGCGCGCGCGCATTATGGCCCGGCGCGGATCGCGGTCGTGCTCGGCACCAGCACCTCCGGCATCCTCGCCGCCGAGGAGGCCTATGCCGCGCGCGATCCGGTGAGCGGCGCGCTGCCCAGCGGTTTCGACCAGGAGCATACGCAGGACATGGCCTCGCTCGCGCGATACGTGCGTGCCGCCCTCGCGCTCACCGGCCCGGCGCTGGCGATCTCCACCGCCTGCGCCTCCAGCGCGCGCAGCTTCGTCGATGCCCGCCATCTGATCGAGAGTGGCGTGTGCGATGCCGCCGTGGTCGGCGGGGTGGACAGTCTGTGCCAGTTGACATTGCGTGGCTTTGCCGCGCTCGAACTGATTTCGCCCGATCCATGCCGGCCCTGCGATGCCGAGCGCGCCGGTATCTCGATCGGCGAGGCGGCCGGCTTCGCCCTGCTGGAACGGCCCGGCGCGCGGCCCGGGCAGGCGGAGGGGCTGCTGCTGCTCGGCCATGGCGCGAGCAGCGATGGCTATCACATGTCCGCGCCCGACCCGCGCGGCGCCGGCGCGATCGGCGCGATGCGCGAGGCGCTGGCGCGCGCCGGCTTGCCGGCGGAGGCCGTCGACTACATCCATCTGCACGGCACCGGCACGCGGGCGAACGATGCGATGGAAGACCTCGCCGTCTCGACGGTATTCGGCACGGCCACGCCATGCAGTTCGACCAAGGGCTGGACCGGCCACACGCTCGGCGCCTCGGGCATCCTCGGCGTGCTGATCGGCGGCTTATGCATCCGCCATGGGCTCCTGCCCGGCTGCCTCGGCCTGCGCACGCCCGATCCGGCATTTCGCGCCGCCGTGCTGAGGGAAAATCGCGCCGCGCCGGTGCGGCGCGTGCTGTGCAATGCCTTCGGTTTCGGCGGCATCAATTGCAGCCTTTTGTTGGGAACCGGCTGATGCGCGCACGGATCGGCGGCATCGGGCTGTGGGGACCGAGCTTGCCGGGCTTTTCCGCCAGTCGTCCGGTGCTGACCGGGGTGCGGCCGTGGCTCGACGAGGCGCTGCCACCGCCGCCCGCGCTGCTCGCTGCCACCGAGCGGCGACGCGCCGGCCTCGTGGTGCGCCTCGCCCTCGCCGCCGCGGCGGAGGCGGTGGCGATGGCGGGGCTGCCGGCCGCGCAACTGCGGTCCGTGTTCGCCAGCAGCGATGGCGATGGCGCCGTGATTCATGGCATTCTCGCCGCCCTGGCGACGCCGGAGGCGGATGTGTCACCGACGCAGTTCCACAACTCGGTGCATAACGCCGCCGCCGGCTACTGGGCGATCGGCGCCGGCTCGGCGCAGCCGGCCTGCTGCCTCGGCGGCCATGACGCGAGCTTCGCCGCCGGATTGCTGAAGGCGATGGCGGAGGTGCAGGCGGAGCGTGTGCCGGTGCTGCTCTGCGCCTATGACGCCCCGCTCCCCGAGCCGCTGGGCGCCAAGCGCCACACCGCGTGGGAGCTTGGCGCCGCCCTGGTGCTGCTGCCGGATGACGGCGCCGATGGACCCTGGTTGGAGGCTGCCTACCACGCCACGCCGCAGCCGGACACGCCGCCCCGGCTGCCCGCGCTGCGGGATCTGGCGCGGCGCAATCCGGCCGGGCGGGCGCTGCGGCTGCTCGAATCGCTGGCGCTCCGGGAGAGCGACCGTAGCGTGCTCGCGATGCTCGGCGGCCATCTGGCGCTGCGGCTGGAGGCAGCGGGCTGATGCTGCGGGAGGCGATCATGGCGCTGATCCCGCATCGGGGGGCGAGTTGTCTGCTGGAGCGGGTGATCGGCTGGGACGCGGTGGCGATCCGCTGCACCGCCGTCTCGCATCTCGACCCGGCCAATCCGCTGCGCGCCGGCGGCCGGCTCGGCATCGTCGCCGGGGTGGAATACGGGCTACAGGCGGCGGCATTGCACGGGGCGCTGCGCGGCGGCGGCGTGGCGCAGCGCGCCGGCTATCTCGCCGCCCTGCGCGATGTGCGGTTCGACGCGGCGCGGCTCGATGATCCGGCGCACGGCGCGCTCTGCATCGAGGCGCGGCTGCTCGGGCAGTCGGCCGGCGGCTTTCTCTACGCGCTGGCGTTGCACGCCTCCTCCGGCGCATGGCTGCTGCGTGGGCAGGCAACCGTCGCCATGCCGGCATGAAGCGCGCGCTGGTCAGCGGCGGGGCGAGCCCGCTCGGGGCAGCGATCTGCCGACGCCTCGCGGCGAGTGGCCTGCACGTGATCGTGCATGCCCACGCCAATGCCGCCGGTGCCGCGGCGCTGGCGGCGGAGATCGGCACCGGCGGCGGCAGCGCGGAGACGCTGCTCTGCGACCTTACCGATATCGCGGCGACGGCGGACGCCCTCGCCCCGGTGCTGGCGGCGGGCGTGCCGCAGGTGCTGGTGCATAACGCCGGCACGCATGACGACGCCCCGCTCGCCGGCATGACGGAGCAGCAGTGGCGGGGGGTGGTGGAGGTTTCGCTGACCGGATTTTTCGCCCTCACCCGGCCGCTGCTGCTGCCGATGATGGCGACGCGCCAGGGCCGCATCATCGCCATCGCCTCGGTCTCCGCCCTCCTCGGCAATCGCGGCCAGGCGAATTACGCGGCGGCCAAGGCCGGGCTGATCGGTGCGGTGAAGTCGCTCGCGCGCGAGGTAGCGAGCCGTGGCATCACGGTGAATGCGGTGGCCCCCGGCATCATCGCCTCGCCGGCGGTGACTGCAGCACTCAGCCGCGCGCAGATCGAGGCACTGGTGCCGATGAAACGCGCCGGCACACCGGAGGACGTTGCGGAACTGGTAGCTTTCCTCGCCTCCGACGTGGCAGGCTACATCACCGGGCAGACGATTTCGATCAACGGGGGTATGGCGTGAACGAGAATGATGCCGAGGCGTGCGATGTACTGGTGATCGGCGGCGGCCCGGGCGGCAGCACGGCCGCGGCCCTGCTGGCGGCGCAGGGGGTGGATACCGTGCTGCTGGAAAAATCCCGCCATCCACGCTTTCACATCGGCGAGTCCCTGCTGCCGCGCAACATGGAATTGTTCGAGCGGCTCGGCATCCGCCCGCAGGTGGAGGCGATGGGGGTACACAAGCCCGGCGCCGAATTCGTCTCCGATGCGAGTGGCGCCGGCGTCGCCTTCCGCTTCGCCGATTCGCTCCAACAGGGCTGCAGCTATGCCTGCCACGTCCGCCGCGCCGAGTTCGACGCCGCCCTGTTCGCCAATGCCAGCGCACGCGGCGCGCGGGCGGCGGAGGGCGTGCGGGTGCGCAATGTGCGCCTGCCGACGGCGGGGGGCCGCGCCCTGGTGCAGGCGGAAGTCGAAGGCGGCGCCATCCGCCGCCTCGCGCCGCGCTTCGTGCTCGACGCCTCCGGCCGCGACAGTTTCCTCGCCAACGCCCTCGGCACCCGCAGCCTCGACAAGCGCAACAACACCGCCGCCGTGTTCGGCCATTTCCACGGCGTCGCGCCAAATTCGGCGGAAACCGAGGGGTTCATCACCATCCATCTCTGCGCCGAGGGCTGGATCTGGACCATCCCGCTGCCCGATGGCGTGACCAGCATCGGCTACGTCGGCCCGACGGCGGCCTTCAAAGGCCATACCGACATGCAGACGCTGCTGCTCGCCCGGCTGCACGCCAGCCCGACGCTGCGCCCGCGCTTGCAAGGCAGCACCCTCGCCTCGCCGGTGAGCGGCACCGGCAATTACTCCTACCGCGCGCGATCGGCCTGGGGCGAAGGGTTTTTCCTGATCGGCGATGCCTTCGGCTTCATCGATCCGGTGTTTTCGAGCGGCGTGCTGATGGCGATGACCTCGGGCGAGCGTGCCGCCGGGGTCGCGCGCGCCTGGCTCGACGATCCGCGTGCCGGCCGCGCCGCCGCCCGCCGCGCAGCACGCAAGGGCGGCCGCGAGATGGACCAGTTCGGCTGGCTGATCCACCGGATCAACGACCCGGTACTGCGCCATATGTTCATGTCGCCGAGCAATGTGCTGCGCATGCGCGACGGGCTGGTGCAGATGCTGGGCGGCCACGCGCCCGCCAGCCTGCGCGCGCATCTGCCGATCGCCGCCTTCAAACTCACCTTCCGCGCCCTCTCGCTGGCCAGCCGGATGCTGCCGGGGATGGCATTGCATCCGGCCTGAGTGCAGCCGCAATTGTGGCGCGGGGCCGCTGGCATGCCGCATGCTGATGCCTTATATAAGATTTCATGCATATGCGTGAGGCGGCAAGATTTTGAGTAAAGCACAACATCTCGGCGAATGCCTCGGCACGCTCGCCAGTGCGGAGGTTGCGGCCCTGCTCAATGCGGCGGCGGACTGCACTCTGGTGCTCGATGCGCGCGGACGGCTCTGCCAATTCTCGATCCAGGATCCCGATCTGGCGCGCGCGCTCGGTGGCGGCGCCGGGTGGGAGCAGCAGCGCTGGCTCGGCACCCTCACGCCGGACAGTGACGCAGCGGCGCGGGCGCTCCTCTCCGACGTGCCACGCTCGCCCTTGCGCTGGCGGCATGTCGAACATCGGCGCGAGGGCGCGGCGGATGTCCCCATGCTCTACGCCGTCGCGCTGCAAACCCGAGACGGTGGCCGCGTGCTGCTCGGGCGCGATCCGACGCGTATGGATTTGCCCGGCCTGCTGCTCGCCGGCCATGTCTCCGCCGCTCACGCCAGCTTGCGTGCGCGACAGGTGAGCGCGGAGGCGCTGTGCCTCGATACGCTGGCACCTGCGGCGCGCCGCCTTGGTGAATTATGGGTCGATGACCGCTGCGATTGCGCCGCCGTCACCGCCGGTGTCGGCGTGTTGCGCCATATGCTGCGCGAACTCGACGCCGATTTCACCCCACCGATCCCGGCCAACGATCCGCCGCGCCGCATTCTGCTCGCAACCGCGCCGGGCGAACAGCACGGTCTCGGCCTCGCCATGGTCGCTGCCTTTCTGCGTCGGGCCGGCTGGGCGGTGACGCTCGGCGAGCCACGCGCGAATGCGATTGCCGCTCAGCTGCGCGATGAGGATTTCGCCATCCTGGGGCTCAGCGTCAGTAGCGACCGGCTCCTGCCGGTACTCCGCTCCACCATCCGGCTGGCACGCCGCGCCTCACGCAATCGCAGCCTCGCGGTGATGGTCGGCGGCCCGATATTCAACGAACGTCCCGGCCTGGCCGTGACGATGGGCGCCGACGCCACCGCCGCCGACGCGCAACAGGCCGTGATCGTGGCAGCAGAACTGCTGATCCGCGCCGCGCCGCGCGGCCGGGTCAGAGCCTGATCAGGGCCAGAGTCAAACCCCGCTCGCCGCCCGATCGAGGAACCAGACGATTTCGCCGGTGGACGTGATCCTGGCCGCCGGCACCTTTGCCTCACCGTCGCGCATGCGCGCGACGATGGCCGACTTTCCAGCACCCGTCACCAGAAACGCCACCGCCGCACTGCTGCGAATGGCGGGATAGGTGAGCGTGATGCGTGCCTGTGGCCGACCATGCGCCACCGCCGCCACCCAGCGCTCGCTCTCCTCCAGCACTGGCTCGCCTGGGATCAGCGATGCGGTGTGCCCATCCTCGCCAAGGCCCAGGAATACCACATCGAACAGGGCAGCCTCCGGCACGAGCGCGGCACGGCCATAAGCGGCACGCAGATCGGCCTCGTAGGTCGTGGCTGCAGTATCCGCCGTGCCGGTGAACGGCACGGGATGAATGTTCTGCGCAGGGATACGGACGTGCTCCAGCATCGCCCGTCTGGTCATGCCGAAATTGCTCTCCGGATGTTCCGGCGGGACGAAGCGTTCATCGCCCCAGAATAATTGCACGCGCGCCCAATCGATCGCCTCGGCATAGGCCGGCGTTGCCAGCAGTTCGAACAGGATTTTCGGCGTCGAACCGCCGGACAGTGCGATCCTGAAAACGCCCGAAGACGCAGCAATCCGCCCCCGCAACCAGTCCGCCACGATGCGCGCGACATCCGCCGGATCCTCTCCGATGACGGAGCGTCCACTCTGCCAGCTATTCATGCGACGCCAGGACGAATTTTTCCATCGCTATGGCAAAGCCCTCATCGTCACAAGAGGCAGTGCTGACACGCGCCTCTGCCTTCACATGATCGGCGGCATTGCCCATTGCGATGCTCAACCCGCTTTTACGAAACATCGAGATATCGTTTGGCTGATCACCGATCGTCGCGATATTTTCAGCGGCGATGCCGAGATGCTTGGAGAGGAATTCGACCACCGCTCCCTTGTTCGCATCCCGATGCGTGATATCGAGATAATAGGGCTGCGAGCAGGCAACCGTCGCATGTGCACCGAATGCTTTCTGCGCCTCGCTCTCGCACCGCTGCATCAGCGCCTCATCGTCGCTGACGCCCACGATCTTGGTCACGCCGGAGAGATGATCATCGAGCGAATCGACGACCTTCGGCATGAATCCAACGGTTTTCGCCTCCCGATCGACATGCGGCGCAGCGCTGTCACGCACCAGCCAGTCGTTGCCGATATAGAGCCAGACATCCAGATGAGAGGCGAGCAGCCGCTCGACCGCCGGCTTGGTGACTTCATCGGGAATCACGCGTGATTCGATCACTCTGAGATCTGTACTCACGATGAGGCCGCCGTTGAAACCGGCAACCGGCGTCGATAACGCCAGATCGGCAAACAGCATCGCCATACCGCGTGGTGGCCGGCCGCTCGTAACCGCGAAGCCGATACCGTGAGAGCGAAGCGATGCAACGGCCCGCTTCGCCCGCTCGGTTAGAACCTTCTCGTGGGTAACCAAGGTGCCATCGACATCCGCGAGCACCAGCGCGATCGCTTTCGTATCCATCACGATATATTCCGCCACGCGCGCCCGTCGCGTGCCAGCAGGGCATCAGCATCTTTCGGGCCAAAACTGCCGGAAGCATAATTGGGAAACACCGGTTTCTTGCTGCTCCATGCATCGAGAATCGGCTGCACAACCGCCCATCCCGCCTCGACGAAATCCGCTCGCTGAAACAACGTCGCGTCACCGCACATGCAGTCGTAGAGCAGAATTTCATACCCCGTACCGGGTGTTTCGGAAAAATAATCCTTGTAGCGAAATTCCATCCCGACGGTCTTCGGCACCACCTGGGGGCCTGGCACTTTGGCATTGAACTCGAGTGAAATCCCATCATCGGGTTGAATGCGCAACACCAACTGGTTCGCCGGCAGCGATTCCGTACCGGTCTGTCGGAACAGGGTGAATGGCGGGGTACGGAACTGTATGACGATCTCGGTGCGGCGCGCGGCGAGATGCTTGCCGGTGCGGATGTAGAACGGCACACCGCCCCAACGCCAATTATCGATCATCAATTTCGCGGCGATATAGGTTTCGGTGTTGGACTGTGGATCGACCTGCGGCTCCGCACGATAGGCGTTGGCCTTCTGGCCGCCCACTTCGCCGGCGTCATACTGGCCGCGCACGCTGTCGCGGAGCGCCCCTTCGCGATCGAAATGATGCACCGCCTGCAGCACTTTCGATTTTTCTGCCCGCACCGCATCCGCATCGAAAGACACCGGCGGTTCCATCGCTGCGACGGCGAGGAGTTGGAACAGATGGTTGGGTACCATATCGCGAAGCGCCCCGGCATGATCGTAAAATCCGCCGCGCTGCTCCACACCCACGGTTTCGATGGCTGAAATCTGCACATGGTCGATGTGATCACGATTCCAAAGCGATTCGAAAGCGACATTGCCGAACCGTAGCATCATGATATTCTGCACCGTCTCCTTGCCGAGGAAATGATCGATGCGATAGATCTGGCTCTCGTCGAGCACGCCGAGGATCTGGCTGTTCAGCGCCTTGGCTGATTTCAGATCATGACCGAACGGCTTCTCCACGACGACACGCCGCCACGCTCCATCGCTTTCCTTTGTCAAACCGGCAGCACCGAGTTGTTCGATCAGCGGACCAAAAAACCGATCGGCGACGGCGAGGTAGAACAGCCGATTACCTCCCTTGTCACCCTCTTTGCTCTTGAGCTTTTGGCCCAACTGCTCGAAAGTTTTCGGGTTTGCAAAGTCGCCTTTCATATACATCATCCGATTGGCGAGCCATTGCCATGCCTTTGGATCGATCGACTTGGCTTCGAACTCCACCCCCTTCTGGCCGACGAAGGAATGGATGGTATCGGAGAGGCTCTTGCGCCAGGATTCATCGGTCAAATCGGCGATGTCGACACCGATGATCGAGAAATCATCGGCCAGCATGCCCCCGAGCACGAGATTATAGAGCGCCGGCGTGACGAGACGTTTGGTGAGATCACCACCAGCACCAAAAATCACCATGGTGGCGGCCGGCGCTACCGCATAGGCATGCTTGCGTGCCTTGGCGGCCCCTTCGTTCGCTAAGCTCATCGTTTCAGCCCTTCGATCCTGATGGCGGCTCTACGTGTCCGCCGAAACCGAAGCGCATCGCCGAAAGCATTTTCTCGCCGTACGTATGTTGCTCGCGAGAGCGGAAGCGCGCGAACAACGACGCCGCAAGCACATTGGCAGAGACCGCCTCTTCCACCGCCGCATCGATGGTCCAGCGACCTTCCCCGGAATCTTCCACCGAGCCGCTAAAATTTTCCAGATCCGGATGCTGCGCCAAAGCGATCGACGTCAGATCGAGCAGCCAGGAGGAGATCACGCTGCCACGCCGCCAGACTTCCGCGATATCCGGCATGTTGAGGTCGAAACGCTGGTCCTCGGGCAACTGATCGGAATTCTTGTTGCGCAGAATATCGAAGCCTTCGGCATAAGCCTGCATCAATCCGTATTCGATGCCATTATGCACCATTTTAACGAAATGCCCTGCGCCGGCGGGGCCGGCATGGATATAGCCCATCTCGGCGCGTGGATCGCGTTTCTCGCGGTGCGGTGTGACGGGAATCGTGCCACGGCCAGGAGCGATGGTTTTGAACAGCGGATCCAGCCGATCAACACTCGCCTTATCGCCACCAATCATCATGCAATAGCCGCGCTCCAGCCCCCACACGCCGCCGGATGTGCCGACATCAATATAATGGATGCCGTGATACTGCTTGAGAGCTTTGGCGCGTCGGATATCATCCTTGTAGAAGGAATTGCCGCCATCGATGATGATATCGCCCGGCTCGAACAGCTTTGCGAGATGCTCAATCGTCTCCTCGGTGATCTTGCCGGCCGGCAGCATGACCCAAGCCACGCGGGGCTTCGTGAGTCGCTCGACGAATTGCTCCAGTGAATTGCTTCCCTCGGCGCCGTCGCCGACCAGCGATTTGACCGCATCGGCGGATTTATCGAACACCACTGCCGTGTGACCATCGCGCATGATACGTCGCACGATGTTGCCGCCCATGCGCCCAAGACCGATCATACCAAGTTGCATCGTCCGCGCTCCTTCAATTCTTGATTGTCTTGACGGCCTCTGACAAAGATCGAAGCCCATCGGGCACACCGGCTTTGATATGAATGCGCAATACACGCCGTCCGCGTTCGACGAGCACACCCATATCCCCGCGCGCCTGCGCCGATTTCACCATGCCAAAGCCGAACGCCTGCCCAGGAATTGCCAGATTTTCCTGATCGTGGCAGGTTATTTGTAAAAACACACCGGAATTCGGGCCACCTTTATACGCTTGTCCTGTCGAATGCAGGAAGCGCGGCCCGAAACCGAGGCACGTCGCCACGCCCTTGGACCGCAGGAGATGCGCGCGTATCGTCTGCATCGCCTCGGTATGCGCCTCGTTACGCTCGATATAGGCAATCAAGCCGATATAGTCGCCAGCAGTCACACGGGCGAAATGAGCGGCGAGCCAGCCGGCGATCGATGAGGGCGTACCGAGTGCCGCCGCGTTCTTGGCGTCGGCATAAATTTGCAGGTGTTCATCTTCAAAAATCGGTGTCTCAGTCGGCAGTTTTCCCGTTTTTTCAAATTCCGCCGTCAGCGCTTTGGTTTTGATCTTGCTCGCTTCGACATCCGGCTGATTGAAAGCGTTGATGCCGATCACCGCACCGGCGACTGCCGTCGCGATTTCCCA
Organism: Acetobacteraceae bacterium; assembly: GCA_027365195.1. GTDB lineage: Bacteria > Pseudomonadota > Alphaproteobacteria > Acetobacterales > Acetobacteraceae > DAHXNW01. Next base: position 11,660 of record DAHXNW010000282.1, on the reverse strand, counting down.
GCGAAAAAATTCCTGGCCGATATGCAAGGCGGATCGCACGCCGATATGCACCACAGGCTGTCCTGCGGCTTCCAGCGCAGCAACGAAGCGGTCTTGTTCAGGATCAGCACCATCCTGTAGCCGGAGATACGCGAAAAGCCGATCTTTGCTGTATGAGTCAGCAGAAACGACCGGCTCGGTCGCCACCGGGATAACGCCCTTGCCCTGCTTGCCGGTCGATTCAGCGAGCAATTGTTCGAGCCAGGCGCCGACATCGCCGATGCCGGGCGAGGCGATCAGCGTGACCTTATCGCGGCCATGTTTCGCCAGCACGCCGATCGCCACGCCGAGCTGCACGCCGACATTCTCGGCCGGCGGCACGTCTGGCCCGCAGCTGCGCACCATCTGGCGTGCCGCGGTCAGCAGACCACGGATGTCGACCCCGATCGCGGCGGCCGGGACCAGGCCGAATTTGGAGAGCACCGAATAGCGCCCGCCGATCGAAGGCACACCATGAAAAATATGGCGAAAGCCTTCCTGCTGCGCCACTTTTTCCATCGCCGAGCCAGGATCGGTCACGGCGACGAAATGCGCGCCGGCATCGACGCCGGCATCCTGCAAACGTGCGTAGAAATATTGCTGGAAAATATTCGGCTCCAGCGTGCTGCCGGATTTACTGGAAACGATGAACAGCGACGTCTTCAAGCTGATGGCATGCTCGATCGCACGCACCTGCGCCGGATCGGTCGAGTCCAGCATGTGAAAACGCGGCCAGCCGGCGCGATGGCCGAATGTCTCGGCGAGCACTTCGGGCCCGAGGCTGGAGCCACCCATGCCGAGCAGCACGACATCGCTGAACCGCGCCTTGACGACTTCTTGCGCAAAAGCTTCGAGTTTCGCGAGATCATCGATTTCCTCGTCGACGATCGTGAGCCAGCCGAGCCATTTATCTTCGTCATCGCCGGTCCAGAGCGCCTTGTCCTTGGCCCAAAGCTGGCGGATCAGCCCGGCGCTGCGCCAGCGCTCGGTCTCGGTTGCCATCGCTTGAGAGAGATCGCTATCGGCGAAGGCAATCCGTTGCAGCGGATCTTTGCCATCGAGCACCGTCCGCCGTCGCGCCGCCACCGCGCCATAGAGCTTGTCGGCATCGCCGGCGAATTGCTCCACACCCTTGATCACCAGATCGTCAGTGATGGCATCGAGGGAAATGCCAAGCTCTTTGAGTGTGTGCAACACGGCGCGGGCGGCATCGAGATCGGCCTCGACAGTATTGGCGGGCGTGCCGTGGTCGCGCACCGCCTGCATCGTCGCCGGCGGCATGGTGTTGACGGTCTCCGGGCCGATCAACTGATCGACATAGAGCGTATCGGGCAATTCCTTGCTCTTGGTACCGGTGGAGGCCCACAGCAGGCGCTGCGGCTTGGCACCTTTTGCCGCCAGCGCGTGCCAGCGCGGTTCTGCGATCAGTTTTTTGTAGTGCTGATAGGCCAGCTTTCCATTCGCGATGGCGACCTTTCCGCTCAGTCCACGCAGCTTCGCGGCAACTTCGGGTGAGGCGGTGGGCAGTTTTTCGGCAACGATCTTGTCCACCGCCGTATCGATGCGGCTAACGAAAAAGCTCGCGACGCTGGCGATACGACTGATGTCCTCGCCTTTCGCCACGCGCGCTTCGAGGCCGCCGATATAGGCTTGCGCCACCGCGTCGTAGGCAGCGATGGAGAACAGCAGAGTCACGTTTATGTTCAGTCCCTCTTCGATCAATACCCGGATCGCCGGAGCGCCGGCCGTCGTGCCCGGCACCTTGACCATGAGATTCGGCCGATCCACTGCGCGCCACAGGCGCCGCGCCTCGGCAATGGTGGCATCGGTCGCCATCGCCAGATAAGGCGACACTTCGAGACTGATATAGCCATCGATCCCATTGGTTCTCTCGTATACCGGGCGCAACTGATCGGCTGCGGCCTGGATATCGGCGATCGCGAGATGCTCGAACAACTCCGAAACAGAATGATCACCAGCCGTCTCGAAGGCGATCAACTCATCGTCATATTCGCCGCTGTGACCGATCGCCTTTTCAAAAATGCTCGGATTGGAGGTGACGCCCCGCAGCCCGTCTTCCTCGATCAGCCGTTTCAGATCGCCCTTTTCCAGGAGCGAGCGACTGACGAAATCGAGCCACACCGATTGTCCGAATTCCGGCAGACGTGCCAGCGGATTGGTCATGCGATCCTCACTGCTTCGATGAAATTCAACGGCGCGCCAACTGCGCGCGCGCGGCCGCCACCACTGCCTCGGTGGTGAAGCCGAAATGCGGCAGCAGCGCCTTGAGCGGTGCGGAAGCGCCGAAGCTGCGCATCGCGATGATCGCCCCGCCGCTGCCCGCGTAGCGATCCCAGCCGAGCGGCGAGCCGGCCTCGACCGCAACCCGCGCCCGGCACGACTCAGGCAATACGGACTCGCGATACGCCGCATCCTGCTGCTCGAACAACTCCCAGCTCGGCATCGACACCACGCGGCTGCGCACGCCCTCCTTCGCCAGCACCTCCTGTGCCTCGACGCACAGATGCACCTCGCTGCCAGTGCCCATCAAGATCACCTGCGGCTCGCCGCCACTCGAATCGCCCAGCACATAGGCGCCGCGTGCCAGGCCGCTCGCCGCATGGAACCGACTGCGATCGACCGTGGGCAGCGCTTGGCGCGAGAGGATGAGGCAGGTCGGACGGTTATGCGCGAGCGTCACGCGCCACGCCTCGGCCACTTCATTCGCATCGGCGGGGCGGATCGTCAGCAGGCCGGGGATGGCGCGCAGGCCGATCAGTTGCTCGATCGGCTGATGCGTCGGTCCATCCTCGCCGACGCCGATGGAATCATGGGTGAACACCCACACCACCGGGAGTTCCATCAGCGCGGAGAGGCGGATCGAGGGCTTCATGTAGTCGCTGAAAATCAGGAAGCCGGCGCCGAAGCTGCGCAGCCCGGAGACCGCCATGCCGTTGCAGATGGCGCCCATCGCGTGCTCGCGTACGCCGAAATGCATGTTCCGCCCGCCCGGCGTCGCCGCCTGCATCGAGCCGGCACCCTCGAATGTCAGATTGGTCTTGGTCGAGGGCGCGAGGTCCGCCGCACCGCCGACCATCCAGGGGATTGCCGCGGCGACCGCATTCAGTACCTTGCCGGAAGAATCACGGCTGGCGATCCCCTTGGCGTCGGCCGGGAAGCTCGGGATGGCGTTCTGCCAGCCCTGCGGCAGACGGTGTTCGACGATCATGGAAATTTCATCGGCGAGTGCCGCATTCTCGCGGCGGAACGCCGCGAGACGCTCACGCCAAGCGGCATGCAGACGGGCGCCACGGGCGCCGATGCCCTGTTTGAAATGCTCGTACACACCGGGCGGCACCAGGAAATGCGCATCCTCCGGCCAGCCGTAGGCGCGCTTGGCAAGCTTCACTTCCTCGACGCCGAGCGCCTCGCCATGCGCCGCCGCGGTATCCTGCTTGTTCGGCGCGCCATAGCCGATGAAACTGTGCACGACGATCATCGTCGGCCGATCGCGGCCGGCGGCGAAGCTTTTGAGTTCGGCATCGAGGGCTGCGGTATCGTTCGCATCGGGCAATGTGACGACATGCCAGCCATAGGCACGAAAGCGGGCCGCGACATCCTCGCTGAAGGCGAGATCGGTATGCCCCTCGATGCTGATGCGATTGCTGTCATAGATCCAGCAGAGATTACCGAGCTTCTGATGCGCGGCGAGCGAGGCCGCCTCGGAGGAGATCCCCTCCATCATGTCGCCATCGCCGCAGAGCGCATAGATGCGATAGTCGAACAAGCCCTGCCCCGGCCGGTCGTAGCGGTTGGCGAGCCAGCGCTGCGCGATCGCCATGCCGACGCTGTTCGCCACTCCCTGGCCGAGTGGGCCGGTCGTGGTCTCGATCCCCGCCGCCGTGTGGCCATGCTCGGGATGGCCCGGGCATTTGCTGCCGAGCTGGCGAAACTGCTTGATGTCGTCGAGCGAAATGCCGCCGGCAACGCCGGTCAGATGCAGCATCGAATAGAGCAGCATGGAGGCATGCCCGGCCGAGAGCACGAAGCGATCGCGCGCCGGCCACGCCGGATCCGCCGGATCGTAATTGAGATGCCGCTGCCAGAGCGTGTAGACCACCGGCGCCATGCCCATCGGCGTTCCCGGATGGCCGGAATTCGCCTGCTGCACCGCATCGATCGAGAGGGTCCGGATGGTATTGATGCAAAGCATATCAAGATCGGCGGCGGCGGGGTGGTCCATTAGTCACTCCCTGGATAATGTCATTAGGTGGCCGTACCAGTGGCACGCACGCCGCCCTGCCTAAGTCAACGGGCTGCTCGACACAACGCTTCTAACCCGGATCCGTTCATTTTGCATCATGAAGCTTCCGCAATACGCAGGCGCCGCTTGCGGGGGGACCCCGGCTTGACTCCCAAAGCGATGGGGGGCAAGGCGATGGGGAATTGAGGGAGGCTGGCTTGGCCGGAGCAGAAGCGCAGGACGCGATGAAGCGGGCGGCCGCCGAGGCGGCGGCGGCGGAGGTGCGCGATGGCATGGTGATCGGCCTCGGCACCGGCTCCACCGCCGCTTTTCTTATCGACAGTCTTGCCGCCCGGGTGCGCGCCGGCTTGCGCATCATCGCCGTGCCGACCTCGGAGCGCACGGCCGCGCAGGCCCGCGCCGGCGGCATTCCGCTCACCGATTTCGCCGCCCATCCGCGTCTCGATCTCACCATCGATGGCGCCGATCAGGTGGCCGAAGGCAGCCTCGATCTGATCAAGGGGATGGGCGGGGCGCTGCTGCGCGAAAAAATCGTCGCCGATGCCAGTGCGCGGCTCATGATCATGGTGGATTGCTCCAAACTCGCCCGCCAACTCGCCCTGCCGGTGCCGGTGGAAGTCGTGCCTTTCGGCATCGAACTGCCGAGCCGGCGCATCGCGGACCTTGGCGCCCGCGTGCGCCGACGCCTCGGCACCGATGGTGCGCCCTATGTCACCGACGGCGGCCACGCCATACTGGATTGCGATTTCGGCCCGATCGCCGATCCGGCAACGCTCGACCGCGCTCTGCGCGCACTCGTCGGCGTGGTGGAAACCGGGCTGTTCATCGGCCGCGCGGAGACCGTGCTGCTCGCCGACGCAGCCGGCGTGCGCCGTCTCCAGCGCCCGGGCGGACAATGATCGTCGCCGTCATGGGCGTCTCGGGCAGCGGCAAGAGCACCATCGCGCGCGCCATCGCCGAGCATTTCGGCTGGCCGTTCCAGGAGGGCGACGATCTGCATCCGCCGGCCAATGTCGCCAAGATGCACGCCGGCGAGCCGCTCACCGATGCCGATCGCGCCCCCTGGCTCCGCGCCATCGCCGGCTGGATCGACGCGCGACTGGCGGAGGGCGGCGAGGCCAATGGGGTGATCACCTGCTCGCTGCTCAAGCGCGCCTATCGCGCGCAGGTGATCGGCGGCAAGCCGGGGGTTCGCCTGCTCTATCCGTACGGGAGCCAGACGCTGATCGCCGGGCGCATGGCGGCGCGGCATGGCCATTTCATGCCGACGAGCCTGCTCGACAGCCAGTTCGCCACACTCGAGCCGCCCGGCGAGGAAGAACGCCCTTTGCAACTCGATATCAGCGGCAGCAAGGCCGCAACCCTGGCGAAGGCCATCGCCCTGGTGGAGGCCGCCGCGCGGGAGATCAATCCTCCGTGATGAGGCCCAGATCGCTCAGGCAGGCGGCCGAGGCCGGCGCGCGGCGGGCGATCGCCGGGTCCGCCAGATCCTGGCGCAGCCGCTGCAAGCTGGCCGGGCTGTCCACGTCGTACCATTCGGCGAGCAACGTCACCGGCAGCCCGATCGTGGCGGCACGCTCGAGCGTCTGCCGCGTCACCGCTTCGCTGCTCCAATCGATGCCGGCGAATACCGCCGCATGCGCGCGCTTCAGCCCGATGAGATAATAGCCGCCATCCTCCGCCGGGCCGAGCACCATCCGGTCGCCGGGGCGCGCGAGGGCCGCGACCGCCTGCTGCAACCGGCTGGTGGGCAAGGTCGGGCTATCGGCATTCACCAGACAGACCATGCCATAGCCGCGTGCCAGCAGCCCGCGCACCGCATGCAGCAGACACCGGCCGAAACCTTCGACACCCGGCGCCGCCGGTGTTTCCCCATCAGCGCATTGCAACTGCGTGCCGCCGGCCACGCAGCCGTCGAACAGCGCCTCGCTGCCGGCCGGCGCATAGGCGACGAAGCCCTCGATCGGCGTACACTCGCCGGCGTGGCGGATGGTCGCGGTGATGTCGCGCAGGAAGGCGGCGTGCAGCCGCGTCGCCGCCTCCGGGGAGACGGCTGGATGCAGCCGCGTCTTGTTGCGCCCGGCAACCGGCGCCTTCGCCATCACCGCGATGGCGCAGACACCGCTGCGCGCATGGTCATCCGCCGTCGCGGGCAGGCGAGGCATGGAGGCGCCATCATCGGGGGTCATGCGAGGGTATGCTCGATCGTCGCGACCTGCGGGGGGGAAACGGGCGGTGCGTGCGCCAGCAGGGTGATCGGCGACAGATCATCGCCGCCCGCATCCACCGCGCCGATGATCGCCGCCCGCGCATAGCCGGCGGCATGCAGATCCGCGAGGCAGGCCGCCGCCGCAGTATCCGGCACGCTGGCGAGCAGGCCGCCGGCAGTCTGCGGGTCGAACAGCAGCGGATAGAGCGGCAGCGCGCTCGCCCGTTCGAGATCGCGGATGGCGCGGCGCAGGCGCACGTTCTGTGGTTGCAGCGAGGAGAACACACCGCGCGCCACGCACTCCGCGGCACCGTCGAGCAGGGGAATGCGGTCGAGGAACAGCCGCGCGTCCACCCCGCTCGCGCGCGTCATCTCGACCAGATGGCCGAGCAAGCCAAAGCCGGTCACATCGGTCGCCGCACGCGCGCCATGCCGGGCGAACACCGCGCCGGCGGCACGGTTGGAGACGATCATGTGGTCGATCGCGCCGAGCACCCAGCGCGCCTTGGCAAGCCCGCGCATATCGGCGGCGAGCAGCGTGCCGGTGCCGATCGGCTTGCTCACGATCAGCACGTCGCCGGGCCGCATGCCGCCCTTGCGCAGCACCAGCGCGCGATCCACCAGCCCGTTCACCGCGAAGCCGAGCGAGAGTTCCGCCCCCTCGCTGGTATGGCCGCCGACCAGCGCGCAGCCGGCCTCGCGCAGCATCGCATTGGCGCCCGCCATCATCGCCGAGAGATCGGCCTCCACCTTGGCCTCCAGCCCATACGGCACGGTGACGATGGCCAATGCGGTTTGCGGCTCCGCCCCCATGGCGAACAGATCGCCGAGCGCATGGTTGGCGGCGATCTGGCCGAAGCGGTAGGGGTCATCCACGATGGCGCGGAAATAATCGACGCTCTGCACCGAGAAGCGCGGCCCGCCAGTATCGACCACGGCGGCATCGTCCGGCGCGTCGAGCCCGACGATCACTTCCTCGCGCGCCAGCGGCACGATCTGGCCGAGGGCGCGGCTGAGCACTGTCGCCCCCACCTTGGCGCCACAGCCGCCGCAGCGCATCGCGATCGCCGAGATGTCACGCAGCGCTGCCTTGTCGGCGAGCGGCGAGGCAGGACCGGCGGCGGGTTCACCCATCGCCGGCAGTTCGTTGAAACGGCGCATGAAGCGCCGGTCGATCGCATCCTTCCACCGCCACGCGAGCCGCCCGGCCGCCGTCTCGCCGCCGAAGGTGAAGCCGTTGCGGGTGGCGACCGCGCTGCCGGCGCCGGTCGAGACGATATAGAGCGCATCGCGCTGCGGCCGGTAGGCGCGCAACTTCCGCCCGGTCAGCAGGGCGCGAATGTTGCCGGCCAGCACCGGGCCGGCGCGCACCGCATAGACGCCGGATTTCGGCAGGCCACGTGGCATAAAGCTCGCGGTGTCGCCGGCGGCGAACACCGCCTCCTGCCCGCTCGCGCGCAACTGCGCATCGACGGCGATGAAACCTTCGGCATCGAGCACGAGGCCGCTCTCGCGTAGCCAACCGCTGGCCGCTGCCTGGGTGGTCCAGAGCACCTCGTCGGCCGGCAGGCTCTGCGTCTCGCCGGCACCATCACGCAGATGCAGCCGGTCCGCCTCCACCGCCGTCACCCGCGCGCCGGCCAGCACGGCGATGCCGCGCGCGGCGAGGATGGCGGCGAAGCGGGCGCGAAAGGCGGGGGGAAACCGTGGCAGCAGGCCGGAAGCGCCGGCGATCAGCGTGCAGACGAGTGTCGCAGGATCCCGCCCGGCCTCGCTCAGATCGGCGCGCAGCCGGCGCTCCACGGCGAGCAGCAATTCCACCCCACCGGCGCCGCCGCCCACCAGCACGACCCGACTGCCGCCGCTGCGCGTGCGCACCCGCTCGCGCAGCGCCTCGAAACGGGCGAGAAACCCATCGATCGGCTTGACCGGTATGGCATGCGCCTCGGCCCCCGGCACCAGGCCGGTGTTCGGCCGCGAGCCGATATCGAGCGCCAGCACGTCATAGGGGATCGGCGGGCGGTCGCGGCAGAACAGACGCTGACCATGCGGATCGAGCCCCACCGCCTCGTCGCGATAGAGCCGCGCCCCCGCGAAGCGGCAGAGCGGGCCGACATCGATATGCGCCACATCGAACGCATAGGCGCCGGCGACCAGCCCGGGCAGCATGCCCGAATAGGGCGTGTGCGCCTCGCGCGTGAGCAAAGTGAGGCGCACGCCGGGGATCGGCCGCATGCCGAACCGGCGCAGCACCGCGACGTTCGCATGCCCGGCGCCGACCAGAAGAACATCCTTGATGACGGGCGAGGCGCTGCTCTGCATGCGATGATCCTGTTCAGCCGAAATGGGCGGCGCCGCGATTTCGTCAACCAAGCAACGGTCGAGCCGGCCATCTGGATGCGGAGTAGTACACGGCCTTGCATCCGAGGGGCGGAAAATGCGGTATGACCGCACAATCGATCAAGGAGCCCGATGATGGCGAGCCAGACCCAGCCGCTACCGCCCGCCGCCGAAGGCTTCGCCCTCGGCCTCGGGCTGACCAACGAGTGCAACCTCGCCTGCGCCTTCTGCTACCGCGACCCCACGCGGACCGACCGGTTGAACCTCGAACAGGTGAGCGGGGTGATGCAGGCGTTGCCGGTGCGCTCGGTCAATCTCGGCACCGGCGAGAACGGCATGCACCCCGAATTCACCAGCATGCTCGGTTATCTGCGTGGGCGCGACGTGAAGCTCACCATCACCTCGAACGGCCATTCGATCGCGGTGCTCGCCGATGCCGAGGTGGCGGCCTTCGCCGATGTGGAGTTTTCCATCGACTATCCGACCCGCGCCGAGCAGGACGCGCAGCGCGGCGCCGGCAATTGGGATCTGGTGCAGCAACAGGCGGCGCGCTGCCGCCGCCTCGGTGTGAGTGTCACCTTCATCGCGGTGATGATGAAGAGCAATTACGACCGTCTGGCCGAGATCGCCGCCATCGCCCTGCAGTATGACGCACCGCTGCGCATCAATGTCTATCAATCGGTGCAGAGCGATGAATATGCGCTCGATTACGAGGAATATTGGCACGGTTTCGAGACGCTGCTGGCCCAGACCGACGTGATCGCGATCGGCGAGCCGCTGCTGCGCGCGATGGCCGGGCTGCCGGCGCGGCGCGGCGGCTGCGGGCGTTCGACGGTGCGGGTGAGCCCGCGCGCACGGGTGCAGCCCTGCGTCTACTGGCCGGAGACCGGCGCGCCGCTGGAGACGCTGATCGAAGCCGGCGCCGGCATCGTCGAGACCGCCCCCTTCGCCGCCGCACGCTCGCTGCCGGCGGCCTGCGAGCCATGCGCATTCCGTGAGTCCTGCCACGGCGGCTGCGCCGGCCGGCGCCGGCTACTCGGCCAGCTCGACCAACCGGACCCGTATTGTCCGCTGCTGCGCGGCGAGACGCGGCGGATCATTCCGCACATGGCCACCGCGCGTGATTTGCCGAAGCTGGAAAGCGCCTGCACCACGGTGGTGATCGCGCGCGGCTGATCGGTCACATGGCGGCAATGTTCGGCACGCCGGCCGATTTTCGCTCCGAATAGCGGTCGGTCAGCGCCGCCGTATGCGGGCGCAGCAGCACGGTGAAGCGGATCAGCTCCTCCATCACATCCACCATGCGCTCGTAATAGGCAGACGGACGCATCCGCCCGGCCTCGTCGAATTCCTCATAGGCCCTGGGGATGCTCGACTGGTTGGGGATGGTGACCATGCGCATCCACCGGCCGAGCAGGCGCAGTGTGTTGACCGCGTTGAAGGATTGCGAACCACCCGAGACCTGCATCACGGCGAGGGTGCGCCCCTGCGTCGGACGTATGCCGCCGATCTCGAGCGGCAGATGATCGATCTGCGCTTTCAGGATGCCGCTCACCTGGCCATGACGCTCCGGGCTGCACCACACCTGCCCCTCGGACCATAGCGAGAGGGCGCGCAGCTCATGGACGGCGGGATGATCGTCGCCCTTCACCTGATCCGGCAAAGGCAGATCGGCAGGATCGAAGATGCGCGTCTCGGCGCCGAAAAACCGCAGCAGCCGTGCCGCCTCCTCGACGGCGAGGCGGGAGAAGGAGCGCGCCCGCAGCGAGCCATACAGCAGCAGGATGCGTGGCGGCGACGTATCCTCCCCGAGCGATGCCGCCGGCCGCGCCTGCACGAAACGCCGGTCGAGCGCCGGCAGATGATCCGGCTCGCTCAGCACGCGCAGCCTCATGCCCGCATCCCGCGTTCATACCAGCCACGCGAGCGCCGCACGATCTGCACGACAGAGAGCATCACCGGCACCTCCACCAACACGCCGACCACGGTGGCGAGCGCCGCCCCCGACTGAAAGCCGAACAAGGCGATCGCCGTCGCGACCGCGAGTTCGAAGAAGTTGCTCGCCCCGATCAATGCCGAAGGTCCGGCGACGCACCAGGCGACGCCGAGCCGGCGGTTCAGCCAATAGGCGAGACCGGCGTTGCAATAGACCTGGATCACGATCGGCACCGCGAGCAGGCCGATCACCGCCGGCTGGCGGACGATCTCGGCGCCTTGCAGGCCGAACAGCAGCACCAGGGTGAGCAGCAACGCCACCAGCGAGAGCGGCGAGAGCCGGCGCAGCGCGCGCTTCAAGGCGCCCTCCCCGCCACTCGCGAGCAGCGCGCGCCGCCAGAGCTGGGCTGCGACGACGGGGACGACGATGTAGAGCAGCACCGAAAGGAGCAGCGTATCCCACGGCACGCTGATCGCCGATAACCCGAGCAGCAAGCCCACGATCGGCGCGAAGGCGAGGATCATGATCGCATCGTTGAGTGCGACCTGCGAGAGGGTGAAATGCGGCTCGCCCTCCACCAGGTTCGACCATACGAACACCATCGCCGTGCAGGGCGCCGCCGCCAGCAGAATCAACCCGGCGATATAGCTCTCGACCTGTCCGGCCGGCAGCAGCGGGCGAAACAGATGGGCGATGAACAGCCAGCCAAGGAACGCCATCGAGAAGGGTTTCACCAGCCAGTTGACGCCGACCGTCGCCACCATGCCGCGCCAGTGGCGCCCCACCTCGCCGAGCGCCGCCAGATCGATCTTCAGCAGCATCGGGATGATCATCAGCCAGACCAGCACGGCGACCGGCAGATTGATCTGCGCCACGCTCGCAGCACCAAGCGC
>DAHXNW010000271.1 GCA_027365195.1 Acetobacteraceae bacterium | reverse complement strand
GTGCCGGACTACCCTCAATCATTTCGGAAATTTGAACAGGCTCTCGTCGAACTGCCCGCCGAACACGATGTCATCGAGGCTCACGCGGGTGATCTTGTGCTGCGCGTCCACCACCGTCCACTGCCGCAGCGCCAGCGGATTATCGGCGAACACCAGCGCGAGCAAGCCCTGGCCGGGCTGCGCGGTGAGCACCAGGGAGATCTGGATTTCGTTCGGCAGACGCTGGATGTCGGTCACCGTCGCAGCACCCGAGAGCCGCACCTGATCGGCGAGCACGATCGAGAGCGGCGTGCGCCCGAGCGGAATGCGGCTCGTCTGATCGAGTTGTGCATCGTGGAACACCACCTCGCCATCGTCGGCGACCAGCAGCAGCGGGCTCGGCGGGTCGTATTGAAACCGCATCCGCCCCGGCCGCTCCAGCCAGGCGGTGCCGGCACTCAGCGTGCCATCCGGCGCCTCCTGCACGAAATGCGCCTTGAGCGTGCGAAAACTGTTGAGATACGCCTGGATACGCTGCAAATCGGCCCGATCGGCCGCCGTCGGCGGCACCGCCCAGGCCGGACGAGAGGCAGCGAGCAGCGCGAGGGAAGCCTGCAACAGAAATCGACGGTTCATGCGCCTTATGTGGCATCCCCACGCCACCGTGCAAAGCGTCTGTATTGCAGCCCCGCGCCATCATGCTCTAACAGAACGCTGTTCGTGTCGAAGGACTGACCCGTGAATGCACTGACGCGCAGCGACCCCGACGCTCTGCACGCGCTTCTCGCCCATCCCGGCCTCGCTCCCCTCGCCGCCACCCTCTCGATCTCCTGCGGCCCGACGCCGGAGAGCGCGCACGGCCCGCTGCCCTTCCTGGTGCCGCGCCCGGGCGCACTGATCCTCGCGCCGGGCCACGCCGATGCCCCTGTGGCGCTGCGCCACGGCCTCGAACTCGCTTTCCTGCGCGGCCAGCGCGCGCTGCCGGCACCACTCGCCGGGCTGCTCGCCGCGCGCACCGCCGCCCTGTTCGCATCCGTGGAGGGCGGCGCGCCGGCGGGGATCGATCCGGCACTCGCCGGCCCGCTGCCCGACGGCACCACCCTCGCGCATCTCTGGCACGATCTCGCGCCGCTGCAACAGGCCACGGCATCGCCGCTCACCCCGGCCGAAATCGCCCAACTCGCCGCCCTCTGGCCGCTCGCCGGCCCGCTCGAACATCTGCTCACCACCGGCGGCGACAGCCGGCTCCGCCTCGATCCGGCGAGCGGGCTGAACCGCTACGGCTGCGCGCCACGCCCGCGCGAGGGGCTGATCGGGTTTTCCTCCTGCACCGCCTCCAGCATCTCCCCCGCAGGCTTCGCCGCCGCCGAAGCCTGCCGACAGCGCGTGCTCGCCGCCGCGATCGCGGGTCCGGCGGCCGCCCTGCGCACCGCCGCCGCCACCATCGCCGAGGCCATCCTCGGCCATTTCGGCATCGCCGATCTGGCGGACGCCATCCTCGCCCCCTCCGGCACCGATGCGACGCTCGTGCTGATGGGCCTGCTCGTCGCCGAACAGCCCGGCCGGCCGATCACCAGCGTCATGGTCAGCCCGAGCGAGACCGGCAGCGGCGTGCCGGCGGTGGCGCGCGGCGCGCATTTCGCCGAAGCGGCGGCGAGTGGCGCGCGCGTCGTCCAAGCCGCCTCGGTCGCTGGCTTTCCGCCGGGGATGGATGTGCGGCTGGTGGCGTTGCGCCACTCCGACGGCAGCCTGCGCCCCGCCGCCGAGATCGATGCCGCCTGCCTCGCCGCCTGCGCCGAGGCGACCGGGCGGGTGGTGCTGCACGCCATCGAGGGGTCGAAAACCGGCCTCGCCGCACCCAGCACCGCCGCCGCCGAGGCGATCGCCGCGCGCCATCCGGAGGCGCTGATCGTCATCGATGCGTGCCAGGCGCGGCTCGAACCGCCCCGCCTCAGGCAGTGGCTCGCGCGCGGCTGGCCGGTGCTGCTCACCGGGTCGAAATTCTACGGCGGCCCGCCGTTTTCCGGCGCCATCCTCTACCCGCATAGCCGCCCGCGTCCGCCGGCGAGCGCTATCCCTTCGGGCCTCGCCGACTACCTCGGCGATGCGGCCGATCCGCTCGGCATCGGCGGCAATTTCGGTCTGCTGCTGCGCTGGGCCGCCGCATGCGCCGAAATGGCCCGCTTCGCCGCCCGGCCGACAGCGGAAGTGGCGGCCGATCTCGACCGTCTCGGCACCACGATCACCGCCGCCCTCGGCGAAGACCCGCGCCTCTGCCTGCTGCCCGCGCCGGCGCGGGAGGGCGACGGCTGGAGCGCGCGGCAGACGATTTTCACCTTCACCCTCGCCGACCCCGCCGACCCCACCCGGCGGCTCGACCCGGCGAGCCTGCAACGCATCTTCCACTGGATGAACGCCGATCTCTCGGCGATCGCACAAGGCGCGGAGGCGGCGACGCTGTTCCACATCGGCCAGCCGGTGCTGCTCGGCACCGAGGCCGACGGCACGCGCCCGATCGGCGCCTTACGCATCGCACTCGGCGCCGGCAACCCGCGCGCCGCCGACGCAGTGCGCCGCTGCGTCGCCAAACTCTCCTTCGTGCTCGATAATCTGGCCGCTCTGCGTGCCGTTTAGGGCGTGATAGCTTTCGTCTGCCCCGTGCGATGGCCGAACGTCGCATCGAAGCGCGCGAGCAGATACTCCCCGGCGATCACATCGGGGTATTTCGGCGCCTCGCCGGGGGCGCGGCAGGTTTCCAGACAGCGGATCACCGCGTCGTAATTCGGCTCGAAAAAGAACGGCATCGAATAGCGCTCCCGCCCGGAGCGGTTGATCACCCGGTGGCGCGTGGCGGCGAACACGTCGTTGGTCCAGCGCGCCATCTGATCGCCGATATTGACCACGAAGGCCCCCGGCACCGGCGGGGCTGCGACCCACGCCCCGGCGGCGTTCTGCACTTCGAGGCCGCCCACCGCATCCTGCGCGAGAATGGTGAGGCAGCCGTAGTCGGTATGCGCGCCGGTGCCGGTCACGGCGGCGCCGGCCGGCTGATCGGCCGGCTGCGGCGGGTAATGCAGCAGCCTGAGCGCCCCCATCGCCTCATCGAGCATCGGGTGGAAATACGCCCGGGGGAGCGCGAGGCTGAGCGCGAAAGCCTCCATCAACTGCCCGGCGAGCCGCATCAGCGCGGCGTAATACGCCTCGATCACCGGGCGGAAGCCGGGCAGCGCCTCCGGCCAGAGATTGGCGCCATGCAGCGGCTTGCCGGCGCGCACCCGCGCATCCTCCGCCGGCAGATCGCGCGCGAGATCGAACCCCTCCTTGAGGTCGCGGCTGTTCGCCGGGTCGTTATTCTCGGCGAACGGCGGGAAATAGCCGCGATGCGCCGGCGAGCGGGCGATATGCACCGCCATCTTCCGCGCCTCGGGCAGGGCGAAGAACCGCCGCGCCTCCGCCATCGCCGCCTCGATCAGCGCAGCGGGGATGCCGTGATTGACCAGATAGAGAAACCCCACCTCCCGGCACGCCACCCCGATCTGCGCCGCGACACCGGCCGGATCGCTGCCATCCAGAAACGCCGCCATGTCGATCAGCGGAATACGGTCGAATGCCGATGCGGTGCGGCCAGGATCGGAGGATGCGGACATAAAACGAGCATGGCGCTCGACATGAACGATGTCCAGAGTATGATGTCGTGATCGCTGCAATCCGCACCGGCCCGACGCTTCGTCACCCTCCCCATGCTGCAATGCAGCATACGCCTCCCCATATCGACCAAATGACAACGGGAGTGCCGGCATGCGATGGACCACCGATCTGCGACACAACCGCCGCGTGCTGCGCCAGGCGCTGCGCTCGGCCTCGACGGTGATCGAAGATGCGTTGCGCGCCTTGCCGCTGCCCGATCTGATGCACGCCGCCCCTTTGCGCAAACGCCCAGCGCCCAAGCCGGCGGCGCGGCCGGCCGAGGCACCGCCGCCGGGGTTTCATACCATCGCCGATTTCGGCGCCAATCCGGGGCAGCTCACGCTCCGCCTCTACACCCCTGCCGCACCGCGCCCCGGCGCGCCGCTGCTGGTACTGCTGCATGGTTGCCGGCAGGAGGCGGTGGCATTCGCGCGCGATGCCGGCTGGTGCGCGCTGGCCGAACGGCTCGGCGCCCCGCTGCTGTTGCCCGAGCAGAGCGGCGCCAACAACCCAGCGCGTTGTTTCAACTGGTTTCTCCCCACCGACACGCGGCGCGGCGCCGGTGAAGCGGCCTCCATCCGGCGGATGGTGGCGCATGTGGCGCAGCGCTGCGCGACCGACCCGCGCCGCGTGTTCATCGCCGGGCTATCGGCCGGCGGCGCGCTGAGTGCGGCGATGCTCGCGGCCTACCCCGATGTGTTCGCCGGCGGCGCCATCGTCGCCGGGTTGCCGGTCGGCAGCGCGGACAGTGTGGGCGGCGCGGTCGCCGCCATGCAGCATACGCCGGCCGGCCGGTCGCCAGCAGAATGGGCGGCGCTCGCGCGGGCGGCGGCACCGGCCCGCTTCGCCGGCCCCTGGCCGCGCATCTCGATCTGGCAGGGCGAGGCCGATCGCACGGTCGATCCATCCAATGCCGCGAGCCTGGTGGCGCAATGGACCGCGCTGCACGGGCTGGCCGGCCCGCCCAGCCGGCGCGAGCGCATCGGCGCGGGCATCGAGCGGCAAATCTGGGGCGAAGCGGCCGCCGCACCCGTCGAATGCTGGAGCCTCGCCGGCATGGCGCATGGTTTCCCGATCGCCGGCGCCAGGGAGGCGAACTGGGTGCTGCCCGCCGGCATCGACGCAACCGCGGCGATCGCGCGGTTCTGGGGAATCTAACCCGAAAAACCCTTATGTCGGGCTGGCATAGAACGATGTCCCGGCGACATAGCGCCGACCGTCGGACAGATCGGGCTTGCCGCTCGGTTCGCGGCTGCTCTCGAAGGTGAGTTCGATCTGCACGCCGCTCGGGTCATAGACGAATAATTGCCACAGCGTCGTGCCGGGCACCTCGAACTCCCGCCAATCCAGCCCATGCGCGCGGAACGTCGCGATATAGGCGTCATAGCCATGCGCGGTGAGCGAGACATGGTCGATCGCCGCCGTTCCCACCGGCGCACGGCCCTCGGCGCCGAGCGCCGGGCCGCCGGCGTAGATGTGGATGATCGCCTCGCCCCCCGGCACCGCGAGCCAGGCACCGGGATAGCCGAACTCCGGCCGCCGCACCGGCGCGAGCCCGATCACCTCCTGATAAAACCGCACCGTCGCCGCCAGATCGTTGGTCTTGATGGCGATATGCAGCAGACC
>DAHXNW010000268.1 GCA_027365195.1 Acetobacteraceae bacterium | reverse complement strand
CATGCCGGCAACGGAATCGCGGCGTATTCGCGCCAGCTACGGGCGATATTTCGAGGAATTCGAGCCCGGCGACATCTATGAGCACCGGCCGGGACGCACCATCACCGAGGCCGATAACATCCATTTTTCGCTGCTGACGATGAACGCGCATCCGATGCATTGCGACGCAAATTTCGCCGCCCGCAGCGAATTCGGCCGGTTGCTGGTGAACAGCGGCCTGTCGCTCGCCATCGTCCTCGGCATGACGGTCAATGACGTGAGCGGCAAGGCGATCGCCAATCTAGGCTGGAAGGAAATCCGCCTGCTGGCGCCGGTGTTCTGCGGCGATACCCTCTATGCCGAGAGCCGCGTCGTCGACAAACGCATCTCCCGCTCGCGCCCCACGCAGGGCATCGTCACCACCCACACCCGCGCCTTCAAGCAGGACGGCACCGAGGTGATGGACTTCATCCGCAGTTCTCTCATCCCTACGCAAGCGGCGGCAATGAACGACGACGTCTGAACCGAGGATGACAATAACGGCACATAACGCCGGCACATGGGGAGACAAAAATGGAACGCAGAGGCGTGAACGCCGGCGCCCGGCTCGACCGGCTGCCGATCGGGGCCTTTCACTGGCGCGTGCTCGGGCTGATCGGTGCCGGAGCCTTGCTCGATGCCTATGACATCTATCTCGCCGGCGGCACCATGGCGGCGATGCTGAAGGACGGATTTTCCGACCTGTCGCACAATGCCATGTTCTTTTCGGCGACCTTTTTCGGCATGTTCCTCGGCGCCGGTTTTGCCGGCTATCTCGGTGATCGTTTCGGCCGACGCTATTCCTATCAGACCAATCTGTTGATTTTCGGCATCGCCTCGCTCGCCGCCTGCTTCGCGCCGAATATCCAGGTGCTCACCGCGCTACGCTTCGTCATGGGTCTCGGCCTCGGCGCGGAACTGGTGGTCGCCGCCGGAACTTTATGCGAGTTCATCCCGCCGGCCTATCGCGGGCGCTGGATTTCGCTGCTCGGGCTGATCATCAACTCGGGCCTGCTGCTGGCGACCAGCGTGGGGTTCCTGGTCATCCCGCATCTCGGCTGGCGCTGGATGTTCGCCATCGCCGGTATTGGCGCGCTGCTGGTCTGGGTGCTGCGCAAGCGGATGCCGGAATCGCCGCGCTGGCTGCAATCCGTCGGCCGCGACGCCGAGGCGGAGGCGCTGCTGCAAACGATCGAGACCGAGGCGGCGCGTCGCGGCCCGTTGCCGCCGGTCGAGCGGGTCGAAAACCCGGCGGTCGGGCAGGCGCCGCTCGCCGCCCTGTTCGGCCGTGGCCTGCTCGGCCGCACCCTCACCGCCTCGCTCACCTGCATCGCGGTCAATATGTCGGTCTATGGCTTCGTCGCCTGGCTGCCCAGCTTTCTGATCCGCCAGGGCATGACCATCGTGCAGTCGCTCGGCTTCACCACGCTGATGTCCTTCGGCTCCACCGCCGGCGCGCTGGTCGGGCTGCTGATCGCCGACCGTCTCTCGCGCCAGGGCGCGATGATCGCCGCCTGCATCGCCATCGCCACGCTCGGCTTCCTCTATCCGCATATGCACACCGCCGCCTCGGTTACTCTGGTCGGCTTCGCGCTGATCACCGCGATCTATGTGCTGGTGACCATCGGCCTCTATGCCTACATTCCGGAGCTGTTTCCGACCGAATACCGGCTGCGTGGCACCGGCATCGCCGGCATGGCCGGCCGCGCCGCCTCGATCTCCACGCCCTATCTCGTCGTCGGGCTGTTCGAAGCGTTCGGCTTGCAGGGCGTGCTCGGTCTGGTGAGCGGCATTCTCGCCCTGCTCATCTGCGCCATCCTCGCCCTTCGCGTCGAGACCGGCGGACGCGCGCTCGAACACGCATCGCCCATCGCCGCACCGCTGCCACTCGGCCCGATGGCCATCAGGAAAGGTTGAACCGATGGATACACATAGCCCCATCACGGCGGATGACGAGGCGCTGATCCTCGACAGCGTCGATCGCTTCCTCGAAACCCACGTCCGCCCGCACGCCCATGCGCTCGAACATGACGACATCTACCCCACCGAGATCGTCGAGCGGATGAAGGAGCTTGGCCTGTTCGGCTGCCTGATCGCGCCGGAATACGGTGGCCTCGGCCTGTCCACCAGCACCTATGCCCGCATCGTCGAGCGCATCGCGGCGGTGTGGATGTCGGTGAGCGGCATCATCAACTCGCATCTGATCATGGCGGCGGCGATCCAGCGCCACGGCACGCCGGCGCAGCGTGCCGCCTTCCTGCCGCGCATGGCGAGCGGGGAACTGCGCGGTGGCATCGGCCTGACCGAACCCGATTGCGGCACCGATCTGCAGGCGATCCGCACCAGCGCGCGCCGCGAGGGCGAGGTCTGGGTGGTGAACGGGCGCAAGACCTGGATCACCAACAGCCTGCACGGCAATTGCCTCGCTTTGCTGGTCAAGACCGATCCCGCCGCCACGCCACGCCATCGCGGCATGAGCCTGCTGATCGCCGAGAAGGGGCCGGGCTTCACGGTCGCCCGCAAGCTCGAAAAACTCGGCTATCGCGGCATCGACACCTGTGAACTCACCTTCGATGACTATCGCGTGCCGGCGGACCGGCTGATCGGCGGCACGCCGGGGCGCGGGTTGCAGCAGATCCTGAGCGGTCTGGAGCTTGGCCGCATCAATGTCGCGGCGCGCGGCGTGGGGGTCGCCGATGCGGCGCTGCGCGAGAGCGTGGCCTATGCGCAGACCCGCCACAGCTTCGGCAAGCCGATCTGCGAGCATCAGGCGATCCAGCTCAAGCTCGGCGACATGGCAACAAGGGTGGAGGCCGCCCGTCTGCTGACCGCGCGCGCCGCCGCGAGCTACGACCGCGGCGAGCGCTGCGACATGGAGGCCGGCATGGCAAAGCTGTTCGCCACCGAAGCAGCGGTCGAGAACAGCCTGGAGGCGATGCGCATCCACGGCGGCTATGGCTATTCGCGCGAATACAACGTCGAGCGGCTGTATCGCGATGCGCCGCTGCTGGCGATCGGCGAAGGGACGAACGAGATGCAACGCATCATCATCGCCAAACAACTGATCGCGAGGAACCCGGCATGAGTCTGCCGCTCGAGGGTGTGCGCGTGCTGGCGGTCGAGCAATACGGCGCCGGCCCCTTCGGCACCCAGCATCTCGCCGATCTCGGCGCCGAGGTCATCAAGGTCGAGAATTTCAAGGATGGCGGCGACATCGGCCGCAGCGTCGGGCCGCATTTCTTCGGCCCCGGCGACAGCCATTTCTTCCAGGCATTCAACCGCAACAAGCGCAGCCTCGCCCTCGACCTCAAACATCCCGACGGCCGCGCCGCCTTCCTCGCCCTGGTCGCGCGCTGCGATGCCGTATTCGACAATCTGCGCGGCGATCTGCCGGCGAGCCTCGGCCTCACCTACGCCGCTCTCGCCGAGACCAATCCGCGCGTGGTCTCTGTGCATCTCTCCGCCTATGGCCGCACCGGCAGCCGCGCCGCCTGGCCGGGCTATGACTATCTGATGCAGGCGGAGGCGGGCTATCTCTCGCTCACCGGCGAGCCGGACGGGCCGCCGAGCCGCTTTGGCCTCTCGATCGTCGATCTGATGACCGGCACCACGGCGGCGATGGCGCTTCTCGCCGGGCTGCTGGAAGCGCGCGCGAGCGGCAAGGGGCGCGATCTCGATGTCAGCCTGTTCGACGTCTCGCTGCACACGCTCGCCTATGTCGCCACTTGGTATCTGAACGCCGGCGTGGCAACCGAGCGTCAGCCGCGCTCGGGCCATCCCTCGCTCACCCCGAGCCAGCTCTATCGCACCGCCGACGGCTGGATTTTCCTGATGTGCAACAAGGAGAAATTCTGGCGCAACTTCGCCGCGATCGTCGATCGACCGGACTGGCTGAGCCGGCCGGAGACAGCGAGTTTCGCCGCCCGGCTGGCCAATCGCCCGCAGGTCAATGCCGAGATCGATGCCGTGCTGCAAACCGCGACGACGGCGGACTGGATCGCCCGTTTCGCCGGCCGCGTGCCGGCCGCCCCGGTGCTCGACGTGCCGGGGGCGCTCGATAATCCCTTCCTCGCCGAGCAGGCGCGCATCCTGAGTTATGCGGCCGACGGCCACGCGCCGGTGCGCGGCATCGCCTCGCCGGTGCGCGTGCCGGGCGAGGCGCAGCCGCAACAGAGCGCCCCGGCGCTCGGGGCGGATAGCGATGCCCTGCTGGCCGAGATCGGCTATACGGCCGCGCGCATCGCGGCGCTGCGCGAAGCCGGGGTGATCGCGTGAGCGAGACCCCGCTCGCCGGCCAGCGCGCGCGCTATCAGCAGGTGGCGCAGACCCTGCTCGCCGAGATCGCGGCCGGGCGCTATCCGGTGGGCGCGCTGCTGCCGACCGAACAGGCGCTCTGCGCGGAGTTCGGCGCCAGCCGCTTCACCGTGCGCGAGGCGATCCGCCAACTGGTGCAACTCGGCATGGTCGATCGCCAGGCCGGCGTCGGCACCCGCGTGCGCGGTGCGCGCCCGGTGCGCGGCTATCGCCAGGAGATGCGCGCGCTCGCCGATCTGGCGCAATATTCCGCCGAGACCGAGTTCGAGGTGCTGCATACCGCGCCGGTCGAACTCGATCGCGACCTCGCCCAAGCGCTCGGCGGCAAGCCCGGCCAACTCTGGCTGCGCATCGAGGGGCTGCGCCGCGCCGCACCCGATCCGCAGCCGATCTGCTTCACCGAAATCTACATCCACCCGGCCTTCCGCGCGATCACCGGGCTCGCCGGCCGGCGCTCGCGCGAGCCGGTCTATACGCTGATCGAGCAGCAGTTCGGCGAGCAGGTGGTGGCGATCACCCAGCAGATCCGCGCCGTCACCCTCGCCGCCCCGATCGCGCGCAGCCTCGATGCCAAGCCCGGCGGCCCGGCACTCTGGCTCTGCCGCCACTATCTAAACCGGCGCGACGAGGTGATCGAGGTCGCCATCAGCACCCATCCGGCCGAACGTTTCACCTATTCGGAGAGCTTCCGACGCGACTGGACACCGCAAGGGGATGGCCGATGAGTGTGCCGCGCAGCTATCTGTTCGTGCCCGGCGACCGGCCGGAACGCTTCGCCAAGGCCGCCGCCAGCGGTGCCGGCTGCATCGTGCTCGATCTGGAAGACGCGGTGGCGCCGGGCGCGAAAGACGCGGCGCGGGAGGTGGTGCTGGCGATGCCGGCCTGCCCGGTGCCGGCGCTGCTGCGCATCAACCCCGCCGCCACCCAATGGCACCCCTCCGATGTCGCCGCCGCACGCACGCTGCTCCGACGCGGCGCGATCGCCGGCATCATGCTGCCGAAGGCGGACGCGCAAACCGCCCAGGCGGCGGTGGCGCAGGGCTGCGGCCCGCTGGTCGTTCTACTGGAGACGGTGGCGGCGCTGATCGGCCTGCGCGCCCTGGCGGCGGTGCCTGGAATCGCGCGCATCGCCTTCGGCGCGGTCGATTTCGCGCTCGATGCCGGCATTCCCGGCGAGAGCGAGGCACTGGACTTCGTGCGCAGCCAGTTGGTGCTCGAAAGCCGCTACGCCGATCTGCCGCCGCCGGTCGATGGGGTGAGCACAGCGCTCGACGATGCCACAACCCTTGCCGCCGATGTCCGCCGGGCGCGCCATTTCGGCTTCGGCGCCAAGCTCTGCATCCACCCGCGCCAGATCGCCGCCGTCGAGACCGGCTTCGCCCCGAGCGCCGAGGAACTGGCCTGGGCGCAGCGAGTACGCACGGCCGCCGCCACCGGTGGCGCGGTCGCGGTGGACGGCAAACTGGTGGACGCCCCCATCCTCGCCCGCGCCAACGCCCTGCTGGCGGCGGCGGGGCTGGGGTAAAGCCACCGGGTTTTATTCCGTGCCAAAATACAGCACGACGAGTTCGGCGGTCAGCGCCGTCGTGCCGTCCGCTGCGTCCACGATCCGGCCGGCCATGCGGGCGATCTCTCCGGAGCGCGCCGGTTGCACCGATGTCACCACCCATTCCATACGCATCGGCCGATCGACCCGTATCGGCGCGCGGAATCGCACCGTATATTCCATCCCGACGGAGGCGCGCTCATGAGCACCCTCCTGCCCGAACTGGCGCCCGACCAGGCCTGCAAGCAGGGCTGCGGTATGCGCGCCGCTGGCGATCAGGCCGCCGTAGCGGGAGGCCGCGGCAAACGCCGCATCGTGGTGCAGCGGATTGGCATCGCCGATCAACGTCGCACCGGCGCGGATCGCCTCGGCGTCGAGCAGCAGATCGGCGGTCAGCCGGGCACCGACGGCGGGGGCGGCCATACTCTAACTCCGCCCCAACATCAGCGCCGATCGCCGGCAGCTCGCCACCACCTCGTCGCGCTGGTTGATCGCCTCGTGGCGGAATTCGATGATGCCCTGGCCGGGGCGAGACCGGCTCGGGCGTTTGCTCAGCACGGTGGAGCGCACATGGAGCGTGTCGCCGTGGAATACCGGCTTCGGGAAGCGCACCTCCTCCATGCCGAGATTGGCGACGGTGGTGCCATAGGTCGTGTCGTTGACGCTCATGCCGATCATCAGGCCAAGGGTGAACAGGCTGTTCACGATCGGCTGGCCGAATTCGGTCGTGGCCGCATAGGCGGCATCCAGATGCAGCTTTGCCGGATTCATCGTCATCGAGGAAAACCAGACATTGTCCGCCTCCGTCACCGTGCGGGTCCAGCTATGCTCGAACACCTGGCCCTCGCTGAATTGTTCGAAATATAAACCGGGCATCGCGTTCTCCTAGCGCATGATGGCTTTAGTCTGCACCAACCCGCACCCCAGGCCCCCCATGACAGTATGCTGAATGGGTGGGCAAGCGGGCCGATGCAGACTCGACTGCACCATATCATGTTCTATCTACGCGAAAGCGCGATCGAGCGCATGGTCCGCAACACCGTGTGCAGTCCATCGGCGGCGCTGCGACGGAGGGGATACTGGAGGAGGTCGCCAAGCGGTTGCCAGCGTGAAGCCAGGGTGAGATAAGCGCGCATCGCGATGAGGACCGCCGTCGTGCTTATCAATAACGTCTCTTCAGGCCGAGATGCAGACCAAGCCGCATAAATATCCGCGCATGAATCATGGCCTACGCCGCATTCTTGTGACATTGCTGTTCACGACTGGCCCCTTCGCCACGGCTTCGGCGCAGATGAGCAGTCTGCAGGAGCAATGGCTGGCGCAAGCGCAAAGCGGCAACACGCAAGGCCCCGCATCCCCGGCGCTGGCTGTCGAGACCGCGCCCGCATCCGGCTATCTGTTTTCGCTGGTCAATCCGGAGGCGCAATCGATCGGCCAGACGCTGGCCAATAAAGGGATCTATCTCGACGGCCTCGTCGATGGCGTGCTGAGCGCGGTACCTGCCGGCGGCCTGCGCCAAGGCACCGTGCAGGATGGCGAGGTTTTCTTCGGCACGGATCTCGACATGAAGCAGATCGCGGGAATCGCCGGCGCACAGATGCATATCAGCTTCGATGAGCGCTATGGACCGAATCCGGCGAATTACTCTGGCAGCACTTTCGACGTTCCCTATAACTATGGCCCACAAAATTTCTTCCTCTCCGAGCTTTCTTGGGATCAATCGCTGTTCGACGACCATGTTCGCCTTCTCATCGGGCGCATCAACCCGGAAGTCGATTTCGACACCTCCAACCTCTATGGGCAGTTCGTCACGGAGGCCGTGAATTCAAATTCAATCGGCTATTACTATGACAATGGCGCGCCTGTGGTACCAATCACCTCGTGGGGCGGCAGGATAACGCTCAAGCCCACCGCAGACACCTATGTCCGCACCGGTGCCTATCAGAGCGGTGATCAGAGTTATCTATATAACCAGACCGGGAGCTCGCATGGCTTCCAATTCGGCTCCGCGCATGCGAGCGGTGCGCTGGTTCCCTTCGAGGCCGGCTATCAGAGCGATTTCAGCTCGGATGCTTATCCGCGACAATACGATGTCGGTGGCTATGTCGATACCAGCACCTATCGCGAGCCGGGACGCGTCAACACCTATGGCACCGATCGTTCGGCGGTCTATTTGCAGGCGCAGCAGATGGTCTGGCGCGCCAATCCGAAAGACAAGAACGACGAGCGCGGCCTTTCGCTCTTCGCACAGGCTTTCTGGAGCACCTGCGGCGCTGTTCCGAACACCGCCTTTTACGAGGCCGGCCTCTGGGACAAGGGGCCGTTCGCGGCGCGGCCGAATGATTCCTTCGGTGTGGTCTTCGTCGTTGCCCAACTGAGCCAGAGCGTCGAGCAAGGTTTCATCGACCAACTCGCCCCGCACGGCGGCGGCCATCTCGCCTCCAGCGAGCAGACCTTGGAGGTCAATTACGGTTATGAACTGGCCCCAGGCATGGAGATGAAACCCTATCTGCAATATATCCAGAACCCCGATCAATACGGTCTCGGCATTCCCAATCCGAAGGTGACGAACGCGGTCGTCGTCGGGTTCAACTACACGATCACCATTCCCAGCCTGCTCGGCCTGCCCTCGCTGACACGGTCCAACTGATCGGACAGTGCGTCGCGGATTTGCCGCTTGGCTGAACCCGATATCTTGCACGGAGCCCGCCCCATGGCCATGCGCATCGAAACCCTGGAAACGCCGGTACCGGTCATCGACCTCGACTGCGTCGAACGCAATCTGACGCGAATGCAGGACTATTGCGATCGTCATCGGCTGCAATTGCGTCCGCACATCAAAACCCACAAGCTGCCGGCCTTCGCGCGCCGGCAGATCGATCTCGGGGCATGCGGCATCACCTGCCAGAAGCTCGGTGAGGCGGAAATCATGGTCGAGGCCGGGTTCGACGATATTCTGATCACCTTCCCGCTGATCGGCACGGAAAAGGCGACGCGGCTCGCGGCGCTCGCGCGGCGCGCGCGGATCGGCGTCGCACTCGACAATCCTCTCGCACTCGAAACCGTCGCGCGCGCCGCAGCCGCGTCCGGCGCGCCGATTCGCGTCCTGATCGAGTTCGACAGCGGCAACCGCCGCACCGGCGTCGCCTCAGTGGAGGACGCACTCGCACTGGCACGCAGCGCCGAAGCGGCCGAGGGTGTGCGTTTCGATGGGCTGATGACCTACCCGAGCAATGCCGCAACCGCTGTCTTCATCGCCGCCGCCCGACCAGTTTTTGCCGCCGCCGGGCTTGCGATCCGCACCGTCTCGGGTGGTGGCACGCCGGGCGCGTGGTCGGCGCACGAGATTGCGGGGCTGACGGAGGTTCGTGTCGGTACCTACATCTATAACGACCGTGCGACCGTCTGCAGCGGCGCGGCGACGCTCGCGGACTGCGCGCTCCATGTGCATGCCACGGTGGTGAGCCGACCAGGCGAGACGCGCGCCGTGATCGACGCCGGATCGAAGACGCTGTCCAGCGATCTGCTCGCCCCGGACATCGGCACCGGCTACGGCGCGCTGATCGACTATCCCGAGGCGGTGATCGAGCGGCTGAGCGAGGAGCACGGCATGATCGACCTCTCGGCCTGCGCCAGCCGGCCGGCGCTCGGCGAGCGGGTGCGCATCCTGCCCAATCACGTCTGCGTCGTCACCAATTTGCACGATGCGGTGGCGGTCAGCCGGAATGGCGAGGTGGCCGGCAACTGGCCCATCGCGGCGCGCGGGCCGGTGCAGGCTAAAGCTATCATGCTCTAGGTTACGCGTTCCCCGCGCGCCCGGCTTTCATCGCGGCGTCCATCGTTCGCTCGATGGCATCGATGAGCTCGTGCTGGCTGAACGGCTTCTGGAGCACTATTGCGGCCATTTGCGCGGCGTGTAGCCGGTCTCCGCTGACGACAATATGCGGAATCGCGACCGTCCGGGAGATCGTTTCGAGCGCGGCGATCCCGCTGCCCCTGGCCAGACGGCGATCGACGATCATCAGATCGGGTCGGTGCAGGAGAGCGGCATGGACCGCCGTCGCTTCGGTCGTTTCGATACCACAAATATTGTGGCCCATGTCTTCGAGCATCTCGGCCAACAAGACGCCGATCAACAGTTCATCCTCCACGAGAAGAATGCGGAGCGGTCTCACGGTGCAAACCCATCACCGCCGCGCCAAGCTTGAATGCTCATGCGTCTACCCCAGCAGCAAGCGGAAATCTGCAAGAGACCTGAAATATACGTAGACCCGGTTTTATTTTTGTAAAGCCCGGAGTCGCCGGCCGATCATTTTCACCCGTAGATACCGGGATGCGTGTTAAACTCGGAGCATCAACCTCCGAGGCCCTAACCCTCTAGGAATGTTCACTATGTCGGGAGATCGCCGCAAGCCGGGCAAGGCCGGCCCCGCCAAACCGGGGCGGCGAGCGTCGGCGGCTCGCCGCTCGGGGCATGGCGCCATCGACTTCCCGGTGATCGGGATCGGCGCCTCCGCCGGCGGCCTGGAGGCGTGCACCCGGCTGCTCGATGCCTGGCCAGACGCCACTGGCATGGCGCTCATCCTCGTCCAGCATCTCGACCCGACGCACGAGAGCATGATGGCCGGGCTGCTCGCCCGGCACACGGCGCTCACCGTGATCCAGGCGACGGACGGGATGCCGGTCGAGCGTGGCCATCTCTACATCATCCCGCCGGCCACCTTTCTCGCCATCGGCGAGGGCGCGCTCCACCTGCAGCCGACCGGGGGCACGCGCGGTGCCCGCCTGCCGTTCGACGTTCTGCTGCAATCGATGGCGCGGGAATGCGGCGCGCACGCCATCTGCGTGATTCTGTCAGGCACCGGCGCAGACGGCAGCGTGGGTCTCAGGGCCATCAAGCAAAGCGGCGGCTTCGTCATCGTGCAGGAACCGAGCGAAGCCGAATATGCCGGCATGCCGCGCAGCGCGATCGCAACCGGTGTGGTGGATGCCATACTCCCGCTGGCCGCAATGCCACGCGCGATCACCCAGCGGCGGGTGCATAGCGGGCGGCGGAATGCGAAGCCACGCCCGATGGAGAATGCCGGCCGGCTGGCGGACATCGTCGCGCTGCTGCGAACCCGCACGGCGCATGATTTCTCGCTCTACAAACCCGGCACGCTGCAGCGCCGGATCGAGCGGCGCATGGGCATGGCCGGCATCGGTGCCGACGAGATGGCGAGATATCTCATCGCCCTGCAACAGGATCCCGATGAAATCGAACGACTGGCGAAGGATCTGCTGATCCATGTGACGAGCTTCTTCCGCGATCCCGCCGTGTTCGACGTTCTGGCAAAATCCGCCATGCCCGAATTGATCGATGGCAGACAGTCCGACCAGACGCTGCGCATCTGGGTCGCCGGATGCAGCACCGGGGAGGAGGCATATTCGCTGGCGATACTGTTCCAGGAGCATATCGGGATCGCCGAGAGCAGGATCAAACTGCAGATCTTCGCCTCCGACGCGGACGCCGATGCGGTGGCCATCGCGAGAGACGGTTTCTATCCCGCGACGATCGGCGATGACGTAAGCCCGGCTCGCCTGAGCCGGTTCTTCACCAAGGAGGAGCTTGGGTATCGGGTCGTCCCCGAACTGCGGGCGATGATCGTCTTCACCGTGCAGGATCTGCTGGCAGACCCGCCGTTCTCACGTATCGATCTCGTATCGTGCCGTAATGTCATGATCTATCTGGGCCAGGATGCGCAACGAAAGATCATAGCCATTTTTCATTTCGCCTTACGAAAAGGCGGCCTGCTGCTGGTCGGCAATGCCGAGGGGATCGGCGGCGCGACCGATCGGTTCGAGGCGATATCCAAGCCGGCGCGATTGTATCGGCGCATCGGCCGCAACCGTCCCGGAGACGTGGATTTTGCCAAAAACGCCGGTTTGACCGCGCGGCTGCCGACGGGTGCCGCCGGCATCGCCCAGCCCTCGCGACAGGCGGCGCTTGCGGAATTTTGCCGGTCTCATGCGCTCGAGACGCACGCACCCGCCACCGTCCTGAGCAATCGCAAATACGAATGCCTCTATTTCCTCGGCCCGACCGAACGCTATCTCCGCATGGCGCCGGGCCATGCAACGCTCGACCTTCTGGCGATGGTGCGCGAGACGCTGCGCCCTCGCCTGCGCGCGACGATCCTGCGCGCGATCCAGGACGCAGCACCGGTTATCGTCAGTGGCGGGCGCATGGCCCATGCCGACCGGAGCCTCGCGTTCACGATCGAGGTGCATCCCGTCCAATACGATGGGGAAGACCTTCTGTTGATCTACTTCGTCGATCAACCGGATCGGTCAGCGTCGCGCACGATCGCGCCAGCCGATAGCCGGCACCTCGCGGCACGCGTGAGCGAACTCGAGCGCGAGCTGGCGACGACGCAGGGGGAACTCCAAGCGGCCATCCGCAGCCTTGAGGTCTCCGGTGACGAGCAGAAGACGATTAGCGAAAACGCCCTGTCCGCCAGCGAGGAGTTCCAATCGACCAACGAGGAATTGCTGACCTCGAAGGAGGAGTTGCAGTCGCTCAACGAGGAATTGACGGCGCTGAACAGCCAGCTCCAGGAAACACTGGAGCAGCAGCGCACGACCTCGAATGATTTGCAGAACGTGCTGTACAGCACCGATATCGCAACGTTGTTTCTGGATTCCGCGTTGCAGATCCGCTTCTTCACCCCGGCCACGAGAGCACTGTTCAACGTCATAAAATCCGATATCGGCCGCCCCTTGGAGGATCTCCATCCGATCGCCGGCGATACGGCGCTGGTGGCGGATGCGCGGATGGTATTGAAGACCGTGACAGCGATCGAGCGGGAGATCGAAACGTCGGGCAGCGTATGGTCCCGCCGGGTCATGCCCTATCGAACCCACGACGATGCCGTGGAAGGCGTCGTCATCACCTTCACCGACATCACGCAGCGCAGGCGTGCGGCCTTGGCGCTCGAAGCATCGAAGCGAGACGCCGATCTCGCCAACGTCGCGAAATCGCGCTTCCTCGCCGCCGCCAGCCACGATCTGCGCCAACCGCTGCAAACCCTGGCTTTATTACAGGGACTTTTAGAAAAACGGGTCGCAGGTACTGCCTCCGAGCGGCTGGTCGCCCGGCTTGCGGATACGGTCGGTGCCATGTCGGGCATGCTGAACACATTGCTCGACATCAACCAGATCGAGGCCGGCATCGTGCAAGCCGAGATCGCGAGCTTTCGGCTCGACGACATGCTGGCCCGCCTCGCGGACGCGTTTGCCTATGCCGCGCAAGCGCAAGGAATTGGCTTTCGCGTGATGCAATGCGGGCTGACGGTGACGAGCGATCCTCGGCTGCTCGAGCAGATGCTGAGAAATCTGATCTCGAACGCCATCAAATACACGCCGGCAGGCAAGGTTCTGCTCGGTTGTCGCCGGCAAGGCGGGATGGTGCGCATCGAAGTATGGGATACCGGCATCGGTATCGCGGATAACGAGTTGCGTGCAATCTTCGAGGAATACCATCAGATCGACAATGCGGCGCGCGAGCGGAGTCGTGGGCTGGGTCTGGGTCTTTCGATCGTGCAGCGTCTGGGCACTTTGTTGAAGCATCGTATTCGCGTCCGCTCGCGCCCGAGCAGGGGGTCGGTCTTCAGCATCGAGGTGCCGATCGCATCGCCCGCAACCGCGGCAATTTCCGAACCGGCGATGCCAACGCTCACCGGCGCGGCACCGCACCACGCGGGGCGAATCCTCGTCGTGGAGGACGATCCCGAGGTGCGCGAGTTGCTAATCCTGGCGTTGGCCGACGCCGGCTATCACGCCGATGCAGTGGCGGACGGTCCCGCGGCATTGCATCTGGCAGCTTCGGTGCGCCCGGACTTGCTGCTGACGGACTATAATCTTCCCAATGGCATGAACGGCCTGGCGGTCGGCGCGCAACTCCGCAAAGTCTTGGGCGCTGCATTACCGGTCATCATCCTGACCGGCGACATCTCGACCGAGGCGCTCGGCGCCATCGCGGCCCAGCGCTGTCTGCAACTCAACAAGCCGGTCAAGCCGGCGGAGCTCACGCAGGCGGTGCAAAGTCTCCTGCCGCCGGCGGCACGGCCGGCCAGCACGGCTCTGCCCGCATCCGGCGCCGATGCGCCTGTCATCTTCATTGTCGATGATGACGGCAACGCCCGCGCTCTCGTGCGCACGATCCTCGAGGAGGAGGGGCGAACCGTACAGGATTTCATGAGCGGCGAGGCGTTCCTGCAGGCTTATCGCCCGGGTTCCGCTGGCTGCCTCGTCGTCGACGCGCATCTGCCCGGGATGGATGGTCTGGAACTGCTGCGGCGGTTGCGTGCCGGCGGTGATCACCTGCCCGCCATCGTCATCACCGGCAGCAGCGACGTCTCGATGGCGGTCGCGGCGATGAAGGCGGGTGCGGCGGATTTCCTCGAAAAGCCGATCACCGCGCCCGATCTCCTCGCCAACGTCGCGCGCGCGCTGGAACGCTCGACGAACGCCGGCGCATTCATCGCCTGGCAGAACAATGCGGCGGCGCACATCGCGCGCCTCACACCGCGCCAGCATCAGATCATGGAATTGGTGCTCGCCGGCCATCCCAGCAAGAACATCGCCGCAGACCTCGGGATCAGCCAGCGTACCGTCGAGACCCACCGCGCCGCGATCATGAAAAAAACCGGTGCGCGCTCTCTGCCAGCTCTGGTGCGCTTGGCGGTGGCGGCGCGGGCCGGTGCCGGCTTGCGTTCCAAACTGACCCGCTCCCGGGCTGTATCCCTGCGTGATGGAGTGGTATGCTCGCGCCATGGCTCTGTCTCACCGAAAGCCGCCCGGCCGGCGCGCGCCGCCTTGCGTCGCGGAGTGATCGCCCCCTGCGTCGTCGTCTCGCCCCTTTGCTCGCGCTGCTGCTGCTCTGCGCCGCTGCCGCCAGGGCGCAGGCGGGGGATGTCGCGATCGATCCAGCGAATACCGACATCGGCTTTCGCGGCGCTGCCTTCGGGCTGCTCATTTCGGAAGGCCGATTCACCCGCTTCACCGGCGCGCTCAGCATCGACCGCGACGACCCCGCGCGGTGCAGCCTGCGCGTGCGGATCGATGTCACCAGCCTCGAGATGAGCGATAACGCCAAGCGGCGATTCCTGCTGTCGCACGGCCTGCTCGATGCGGCGCGATTTCCATGGATGATCTATGAAGGGCGCTGCATGGCCGATTCCAGCGGCTCCGGGATGCTCGATGGCGCGCTGACGCTGCATGGCGTGACCCTGCCGTTGCGCTTGCCGGTCTCGCGCGAGGGTGCTGCCTTCGTCGCGCGGGCGCCGGTGCGGCGCGCCGCATGGGGGGTGGCTGGCTGGCCGTTGCTGCTGGGCCGCACCGTCTGGATCACCATCCACACCCGGCTGGATATCATGCGATGAAGCCCGCACCGATCGACGCGGGCTTGCATACGTCAACCAGACGCGGGAGTTTACCCGCCAAAGACGTGAACGGCGGGAGGATGGCATGCAGCCGCATCTGGCGGGGCTGATCGAGGCGTTGCGCGGGGTTCTCGGCGAGCGGCTGACCACCGGCCTCGCGCTGCGCGAGCAGCATGCGCATGGCGAGGATGCGTTGCCCCCGGTGCTGCCCGATGCGGTGGCCTTCGTCGAGACCACGGCGGAGGTGGCGCGCGTGCTGTCGCTGTGCCACGCGGCATCGGTGCCGGTGGTGGCCTTCGGCGCCGGCACCTCGCTGGAGGGGCATGTAACGCCGGTGCGCGGCGGCGTCTCGCTCGATCTCTCGCGCATGACGCGGGTGATCGAGGTGAATGCCGCCGATATGGATTGCCGGGTGGAAGCCGGCGTCACGCGCCAGCAATTGAACGAATATCTGCGCGATCAGGGGCTGTTTTTCCCGGTCGATCCGGGCAGCGTCTGCACCATCGGCGGCATGTGCGCAACGCGCGCCTCCGGCACCAATGCGGTGCGCTATGGCACCATGCGCGAGGCGGTGCTCGGCCTCACCGTGTGCCTCGCCGATGGGCGCATCATCCAGACTGGCGGGCGGGTGCGCAAATCCTCCACCGGCTACGATCTCACCCGGCTGATGATCGGCTCAGAGGGAACCCTCGGCGTGATCACCGAGGTGCAACTGCGCCTGCACGGCATTCCGGAGGCGATGTCGGCGGCGGTGTGCCAGTTCGCGGCATTGGAGGGGGCGGTCGAGAGCGTGATCGCCATCATGCAGGCGGGTGTGGGTGTGGCGCGCATCGAGTTGCTGGACGAGGTGCAGATGGGCGCCTGCATCGCCTATTCCGGCCTTTCCGGGCTTGCTGCCTTGCCGACGCTGTTCTTTGAATTCCACGGCACCGTGGCAGCGGTCGCGGAGCAGGCGGAACTCGCGGCGGCGCTCACCGCCGAGTGCGGGGGGCAGGATTTCCGCTGGGCGAGCGAGGCCGCCGAGCGGGCACGGCTCTGGCAGGCACGCCACGATGCCTATTGGGCGGCGCGCGCGCTGCGCCCCGGCCATGGCGGCATCACCACCGATGCGATCGTGCCGATCTCGCGCCTCGCCGAGGCGATTCTCGGCGCCAAGGCGGATATCGCCGCCGCCGGGCTGCTGGCGCCGATCGTCGGCCATGTCGGCGACGGCAATTTCCATACCGTGATCCTGGTGCCGCCGGAGCCGGACGGCTATGCGCGCGGCTGGGCGCTCGACCGCGCCATCGTCTCGCGCGCCCTGGCACTCGGCGGCAGCAGCAGCGGCGAGCACGGCGTCGGCCTGGGCAAACGCGAATTCCTCGAAGCCGAGCACGGCGCCGAGCCGCTGGCGGTGATGCGCGCGATCAAGACCGCGCTCGACCCGCGCGGCATTCTCAATCCTGGCAAAATCTTCTTGAACTGATGCCAATCGCCTAAAGGCCGACACCTGCCCGCTGACGGATTCCGAACAAGACCCGTGTCGCGACGGTGTTCGGCGTCCGATGTTGGTCGACCTCTGTTCCCGCCGGAGACTGGCATGAGCGAGCGCACGCGTTGCGCACCGACCATCATAATATGATCGGGGCGAACCCTTCGTCTGGCATCGACAGCAAGCGGTGAACCCCGCCATCGGTCGGCGCTTCGAATGAGCCTGGCCCGGCTTGCGGCGGGCAGGCATCTCGGCGAACATGGAATTTGAAAAGACAGGTTGCGGGAGTGAACAGCCATGCCGGCCCTTTACCGTCTGCGCTCGCCGTTCTGGCTCGCGGCCGCCCTGCTGTGCGCCGGGCTGGCGCATGCCTGGGCCGATGAGGCCAAGCCGCTGCGCATCGCGCTGATCGAGGACCGCACCGGGCCGCTCGAAGCCTATGCCAAGCAATCCGTCACCGGCTTTCGCCTCGGCCTCGACTATGCGACGCAGGGCAGCATGAGTGTGGCGGGCCGGCGGATCGAGATCATCGAGAAGGACAGCCAGACGCGCCCGGACCTTGGGCGCAGCCTGCTCGCCGAGGCATTCGGCGATGACGACGCCGATATCGCCATCGGCGGCACTTCCTCGGCGGTGGCGCTGGCGATGCTGCCGGTGGCGCAGGATTACAAAAAGATCCTCATCGTCGAGCCCGCCGTCGCCGACAGCATCACCGGGGCGAAGTGGAACCGCTACATCTTCCGCACCGGTCGCAATTCCTCGCAAGATGCGATTTCCAACGCGCTCGCCATCGGCAAGCCCGGCGTGGTGGTGGCGACGCTCGCGCAGGATTACGCCTTCGGGCGCGACGGCGTTGCTGCCTTCCGCACGGCGCTCGCGAGCACCGGGGCGAAACTGGTCGATGAGGAATATGCGCCCCCCGCCACCACGGATTTCACCGCCGCAGCACAGCGCCTGTTCGCCGCCCTCGCCAAGCAGCCAGGCGAGAAGATCATCTGGGTGATCTGGGCCGGCGCGAGCGATCCGCTCAGTGCGCTCAAGGCGCTCGACCCGGAGCGGCTCGGCATCCACATCGCGACGGGAGGCAATATTCTGCCGGCACTCGCCGCGTACAAAGCCTTCCCCGGCCTCGTCGGGGCGACATATTATTACTATGGCATTCCGAAAAACGCGATGAACGACTGGCTGGTCGCCGAGCACGAGAAGCGCTTTCACCAGCCGCCCGATTTCTTCACCGCCGGCGGCATGGCGGCGGCGATGGCAGTGGTGACAGCGCTGCGCAAAACCGCCGGACGCAGCGACAGCGAGACGCTGATCGCGGCGATGGAGGGGATGCCGTTCGAGACGCCGAAAGGCACCATGATCTTCCGCCCGCAGGATCATCAGGCGCTGCAGACCATGTATGGCTTTCGCATCGCGGTGGACCCGGCATTGCCCTGGGCGGTGCCGGTGCTGACGCACGCCTTCGGCATCGCGGACATGAATGTCCCGATCGAAAACGGTCGTTGAACACAAGCTCGCACGCTCCGCTGCTGGAAACCCGCGGGCTGAGCGTTCGTTTCGGTGGCGAGATTGCGGTCAATGCGGTCTCCTGCGCTTTCCAGCGCGGCACCCTCACCGCGCTGGTCGGGCCGAACGGCGCCGGCAAGACGACCTATTTCAACCTGATCTCCGGCCAGTTACGCGCCAGCGCCGGCAGCATCTGGCTCGCCGGGCGCGATATCACCGCCGAGACGGCGCCGGCGCGGGCGCGACGCGGGCTGGGCCGGGGCTTTCAATTGACGCAATTGTTCCCGGCACTCCCGGTGCTGGAAAACCTGCGCCTCGCGGTGGCCCGCCGGGCCGGGGTCGGCCTCGACTGCCTCAGCCTCGCGCGTCGGCAGAGTGAAATCGGCGCGCGCTGCTGGCACCATCTCGAGCAGGTCGGCCTCACGGCACAGGCCGCGCAGCCGGCCGCCGCCCTCAGCCATGGCGATCAGCGCAAGCTGGAGGTGGCGATGCTGCTCGCGCTGGAGCCCATGGTCTTCCTGTTCGACGAACCGACCGCCGGGATGAGTGTCGATGACATGCCGGTGATGCTCGATCTTTTGGCCGGCATTAGAGCGATGGGCGGCACGATCCTGCTGGTCGAGCACAAGATGGATGTGGTGCGTCGGCTCGCCGACCGGGTGATCGTGCTGCATCAGGGCG
The DNA here is from genome assembly GCA_027365195.1 of Acetobacteraceae bacterium. Lineage (GTDB taxonomy): Bacteria > Pseudomonadota > Alphaproteobacteria > Acetobacterales > Acetobacteraceae > DAHXNW01. The sequence goes on along the minus strand of DAHXNW010000268.1, from coordinate 1,703 downwards.
CGCTGATCGCCGAGGGAACCCCGGCCGAGGCGGAGGCGTCTTCGGTGGTGCAGCAGGCGTATCTGGGGCGGCTGGCGCGATGAGCGAGGCGGCGCTGCTGCACCTCGCCGGCGTGCATACCCATATCGGTCGCTCGCACATCCTGCACGGGGTCGATCTGGCGGTGCGGCCGGGACGGGTGGCGGTGCTGCTCGGGCGCAATGGCGCCGGCAAGACGACGACGTTGCGCACCATCCTTGGCCTGTGGCCCGCGAGTGCGGGCGCGATCCATTTCGATGGTACCCCGCTCGATCGCCTGCCAACCCCGGCGCGCGCCCGCCTGGGGATTGCCTATGTACCCGAGACCATGGGAATTTTTACCCGTCTCACGGTGCGCGAAAATCTCCTGCTGGCAACGCCCAGGGGCGGCTTCGCGGCCGCCGGGCTGGAGGCGGTGCTGGCGCTGTTTCCGATCCTTTCGCGCAAATTCCTGGCTCCCGCCGGCAGCCTCTCGGGCGGGCAGAAGCAGATGCTGGCGATCGCGCGCGCCATCATCGTGCCGCGCCGGCTGCTGGTGATCGACGAGCCGACCAAGGGGCTGGCACCGGCGGTCATCGGCGAGCTGATCGAGGCGCTGCGCGCTTTAAAGGCCAGGGCCGCGAGCATTCTGCTGGTCGAGCAGAATTTCGCCATGGCCGCCGCCCTCGGCGATGACGTGGCGGTGATGGAGCAGGGGCGCATCGTGCATCGGGGTGCCATGGCCGCGCTCGCCGCCGACGAGGGGTTGCAGCAGCGCCTGCTCGGCCTCAGCCTCGCGAGTCATCAGTGATTGCGCAGCGTTGGCGGCCCTGGCTGCTGCTCGCCGGCCTCGCCCTGCTGGCCTGGCCGCTGATGGGCAGTGCGGCGTGGCTCAGCCTCAGCATCGCCGGTCTCGGCATGGGGATGCTGCTGTTCCTGATGGCAGTCGGGCTGACCTTGGTGTTCGGTCTGATGGACGTGCTGAATTTCGCGCACGGCGCCTTCATCACGCTCGGCGCCTGCCTCGCCGCGAGCGTGCTGGCGTGGCTCACGGGCTGGATGGGAGAAGCCGGGTGGCTGTGGAATCTGGCCGCCCTCGGCGTCGCCCTCGGGGCCGCGGCACTGCTCGGCGGCGTCACCGGCTATGGTTTCGAGCGTCTGCTGATCAGACGTGTCTATGGTGCGCCGCTGCGCCAGATCCTGGTTACTCTCGGCGGTCTCGTGGTGTTGCAGCAGATCGTCATCGTCTTCTGGGGCGCCGAGCCGCTCAGCCTTTCGCGTCCGCTCGTGCTGCGTGGCAGCCTCATCCTCGGCGACGCGGCGATCGAGACCTATCGCCTGTTTGTCGCCGGCCTCGGGGCCGTGGTGTTCGTGGGCCTGCATCTGCTGCTCACCCGCACCCGCATCGGCCTGCTGGTGCGCGCGGGTGTGGAGGACCGCGAGATGGTGGAGGCGCTCGGCTATCGCATTCGCACCCTATTCGTGGGCGTGTTCATGGCCGGTGCGGCGCTCGCGGCGATGGCGGGCGCGCTATGGGCGGTCTATGCGCAGACGGTGACGGCGAGCCTTGGCGGCGACATGATGGTGCTGATTTTCATCGTGGTGATCATCGGCGGCCTCGGCTCCGTCAGTGGCTGTCTGCTCGGCGGGCTGACGGTGGGGCTGCTCAGCAATTACGTGGCCTTCCTGGCGCCGAAACTGGCGCT
>DAHXNW010000266.1 GCA_027365195.1 Acetobacteraceae bacterium | reverse complement strand
CTATGGGAAATTTCAAACGTTTTCAATTCCCATATCCACTATATAATTGATTTCATGATGTTAGCTAGTTTCATAGTCTGTTGATATGGATATTTGTAGCAGTTACTGTCGGTGGTGCTACGTTGATATCTCAAGAGGATCGATAGCGGGCGGCCGAGGCCGCCGGCAGCCCAACCGCCTCCAGCGTCTCGGCCACCAGCGCTCGCCGCGCGCCGCCTTTCAATTCGGGTTGGAGCACGGCGAGCGGTTCGGCGATGCTGCGCCCGACGCTATGGCGCGGATCGAGCGAACCGTAGGGATCCTGGAAAATCGCCTGCATATGCCGCCGCGCCGCGCGCAGCCCGGCCGGCCCCAGGGCAAAAAGGTTTTCGCCGCTGAGCCGCACCTCACCAGCCTGCGGCCGGTCCAGCGCCAGCACGCAACGCGCCAGGGTCGATTTGCCAGAGCCGGATTCGCCGACGATGCCAAGGCTGCCCCCCGGCTCCAGCGCCAGATCGACGCCGTGCAGCACCCGCTGCATCCGGCGTGGCGCGAAAGGATGCGCCCGCGGCTGCGCATAGTCGCGCACCAGTCCGCTGATCGCGAGAAGGCTCATGCGGCTGCCCGTGGGTGATAACAGGCCGCCAGATGGCCGGCGTCGAGCGGCGCCAGCATCGGTGGCGATTGCCGGCAATCCTCGGCGGCGGCGGCACAGCGCGGCGCGAAGCAGCAGCCGGGCGGCCGCGCGCGCGGTTCAGGCACCTGGCCTTGGATGGTGGGCAGGCGCCGTCGCCCGCCGGCCATGATGGCGTGCGGCGAGGCGGCGAACAGCCCGTGCGTGTAGGGATGCGCCATGCGCGCGAACACGGCCGGCGTCGGCCCGGTCTCGACCACCCGCCCGGCATACATCACCAGCGTGCGCGCCGCGTGCCGCGCCACCACGCCGAGATCGTGCGTGATCAGCAGCAGCGCCATGCGGCGCTCGGCGGCGAGTTCGGCGAGGAGCGCGAGGATCTGCCCCTGGATCGTCATGTCGAGCGCCGTCGTCGGCTCGTCGGCGAGCAGCAGATCGGGGCCGCAGGCGAGCGCCATGGCGATCATCACCCGCTGCCGCTGCCCGCCGGAGAGCTGATGCGGGTAGCGATCCGGCGAGATGCGCGCGAGGCCGACGCGGTCGAGCAGCCGCAGCACCTCGCTCTCCGCCGCACCGCGCCCAAGGCGCAGATGCCGGCGCGGCCCTTCGGCCAGTTGCGCGCCGATGCGCTGGATCGGGTTGAGCGCGGTCATCGGCTCCTGGAATACCATGCCGATACGCCGGCCGCGCAAGGCGCACCACGCCGCCTCTGGCGCCGCCAGCAGATCCTGTCCGTCGAAGCGCAAGCCGCCGCTCACCACCGCACCCGGCGGCAGCAGCCCCATGATCGCCAGCGCCGCCATCGACTTGCCGCAACCCGATTCGCCCACGACGCCGAGGCTCTCGCCGCGTTCGAGCGAAAGAGAGACGCGATCGAGGAGCGGCACCGGCCCGGCGGCGGGCAGGCGCACCGAGAGATCATCGAGTTCGAGAAGCGCGCTCATCGCGCCCGCCGCAGCCGTGGGTCGAGCAGGTCGCGCAGCCCATCGCCGAGCAGGTTGAGGCCGAGCACGGTGAGACTGATCGCGAGGCCGGGAAAAATCGCGAGCCTCGGTGCCGTGAAGATATAGGTCTGCGCATCGGCCAGCATGCGCCCCCAGCTCGGCTGCGGCGGCTGCGTGCCGAGCCCGACATAGGACAGCCCGGCCTCGGCGAGGATCGCCAGGGCGAACTGGATCGTCGCCTGCACGATCAGCACGCCGGCGATGTTCGGCAGCACGTGCAGCAGCGTGATCGTGGTATTGCCGCGCCCGGCGGTGCGCGCGGCCAGCACGAAATCGCGCGGCCAGACGCCGAGCGCCGCGCCGCGCGTGAGGCGGGCGAACACCGGGGCGGCGAACAACCCGATCGCCAGCATCGCATTGCCGGCCCCCGGCCCGGCGAGGGCCGCGATCATCACCGCCGTCAGCAGGGCCGGGAAGGCGAAGGCGAGATCGCTGCCGCGCATCACGAGCTCGTCCACCCAGCCACGCCGCGCCGCCGCCAGCGCGCCGAGCGGCACGCCGAGGCCGGCGCCGACGGCGAGCGCGATCAGCGCGACCAACAGCGAATTGCGCGCCCCCGCCATCAGCATCGAGGCGATGTCGCGCCCGATCGGGTCGGTGCCGAGCCAGTGCCGTGCCGAGGGCAGGGCGAGGCGGTGGACGATGTCGATCGCGGTCGGCGGATAGGGCGTCCAGACCAGCGAGAGCAGGGCGATCGCCAGCATCGCACCACTGATCGCAGCCCCCAGCCACAGGCTCACGGCATGGATCGGCCGCGCCATCAGAGCATGATGGCTTCAGCCGGCACCGGCCCGCTCCCCCACCCGGCCACCCACGACAGTATACTCGCATGGGTGGCCGGGTGGGGGAGCGGGCCGGTGCCGGCTGAACTTAACAATATCATGCCCGCGCCAGCCTCGGGTCGAGCGCCGCATAGGCGAGATCGACCAGGAAATTCACCACGATGACGCTGCCCGCCAGCAGCACGACCAGATCCTGCACCACGATCAGATCGCGCTGCGCGATCGCCTGAAAAATCAGCCGGCCGAGACCGGGCAGGTTGAACACGTTCTCGATGATGATGGTGCCGGCGAGCAGGAAGGAGAATTGCAGCCCCATGATGGTGATCACCGGGATCAGCGCGTTCGGCACCGCATGGCGCCAAAGTGCCGCCGCGCGCGACAGCCCCTTCGCCCGCGCGGTGCGCACGAAATCCTCGCCGAGCGTCTCCAGCACCGAGGAGCGGGTGACACGCGCGAGGATCGCCGCCTGCGGCAGCGCGAGCGCCACCGCCGGCAGCAGCAGCGAGCGCGGCCCGGCGAAACCGCCCGCCGGCAGCCAGCCGAGTTTCACCGAGAACAGCAGCACCAGCAGCAGCCCGAGCCAGAAATTCGGCACCGACACGCCGAGCTGTGCCACCCCCATCACCAGAGTGTCGGAGAGATGCCCGCGCCGCGCGGCGGCGAACACGCCGAGCGGGATCGCCAGCGCGACGGAGAGCGCCATCGCCAGCAGCGCGAGCGGCAGGCTGATGGCGATGCGCGCGCGCAGCAGATCGGCCACCGGCACGCTATAGGTATAGCTCACGCCGAAATCGCCGCGCAGCAGGGCCGCGATCCAGAGCGGATAGCGCTGCCAGAGCGGCCGGTCGAGGCCGAGCTGATGGTGCATCGCCGCCAGCGTATCGGGCCGCGCGCTGGTGCCGAGCATGATCGAGGCCGGATCGCCCGGCAGCACCTGGAGCACCAGGAACACCAGCACCGAGGCGGCGAGCAGGGTCGCGAGCAGGATGGCGCAGCGGCCGGCGAGAAAACGCGCCATCTGACCCCCGCAGTCTACCGCGCCGCCAGCCTCATTGCCCCCAATACACCGACGTTACATCATTCGCCGGAATCGGGTCGTTGCGCCACAAGCCGTGCAGATTGGCGTTCCAGACGCCGATCTTCGGCAGCGCGAACAGGAACACGTTCGGCTCGTCATCCGCGAGCTTGCGTTGCAGCCCGACCAGCAGCGGCTTCTGCGCCGCCGGCGTGAGGGCGGCGAGATACTGCGCGTAGAGCGATTTGTAGCCGGGGCTTTGGTAATTGAAATAGTAATGATCGCGCGCATAGATATCGAGATCGCGCGCCTCGGTATGGGCGATGATCGTCATGTCAAAATCCGAGCGCTTGAACACCCGGTCGAGCCACTGCGCCCATTCGATCGGCTCCAGACTGACGCTGAGGCCGACATCCTGCAACTCGGCGGCGATGATCTCGCCGCTGCGCCGCGCATAGGGCGGCGGCGGTAGGGCGATGGTGACGCGCGTCCCGGGCGCCACGCCGGCTTCCTTGAGCAATTGCCGCGCCCGCGCCGGATCGAACGGATAGATGTTGGCCAGATCGACGTAATCCGGATCGGCCGGCGTGTAATGCGAGCCGATCGGTGGTGCCAGACCGGAGAACAGCGCAGCACTCAGCGCCCGCCGGTCGATCGCATAGGCGAGCGCGCGGCGCACCCGCACGTCGTCGAACGGCTTACGCGCGTCATTCAGCGCCAGAATGGTTTTACCCTCGGTGGTGCCGATGGCGACGGTGAAGCGGGAATCGGCGCGCAATTGCGGCAGCGTCTCGGGCGCCGGAAAATTCGAGAAGGCGTCGAGATCGCCGGCCAGCAGAGCCGCCGTCGCCGCCGCGGGATCGGCGATGAAGCGGAAGCTCACCGCCGAGAGTTTTGCCGGCGTCCCCCAATAGCCCGGAAAGCGCTCGAGATCGACACGATCGCCCTGCACCCAGCGGACAAAGCGGAACGGGCCGGTGCCGATCGGATGCGTCTTGTTGCCGGCGGCCGAGCCGGGGGAGACCATCACCGCGTCGCCCCAGCCCATGTCGAACAGGAAATTCGCCGCCTGATGCTTCAGCGTGACCACGGCGGTGAGCGGGTCGGGGCAGTCGGTGCGGGCGATCGGCTCGAACAGGCCCTTTTGCGCATTGGTGCTGTCGGGGGCGACGGCGCGGGCGTAGGAGAACTGCACCACGCTGCAATCGAACGCGGCGCCGTCGTGGAAATGCACGCCGGCGTGCAGATGGAAGCGGTAGGTGAGGCCGTCGGGCGAGATCTCCCAACTTTGCGCGAGGCCGGGCTTGACGGCGCCCGCCGCGTCGATGCGGGTGAGGCCCTCGAAGATATTGGCATAGGTCACTTCCCGGATCGCCGAGGCGGCGCCGGCGGTGGGATCGAGATTGGGCGGCTCCAGCACCATCCCCAGGCTCAGCGTATCCTGCGCCGCGATGGCCGGGGGGGCGAGCAGGGCGGCGGACAGCACACTTGCCAAAACCGTCTGAAGCATCGTCTTCATCGTCGTATTCACCTCATCAACCCAGCCATGTTGGGCAGGATTTCCCCCTGACGCAACCATCCCTCAGCGCCCGTGGCCAAGAATATAGTTCATGGTGAAATTGAAGGTGATCTGGTTCTGCGCCGCATCGGAGGGGAAGGGCGGCACCCGCGCGTCGCGCCAGATCGACAGCCACGCGGTATCGAGGGCGGAGGAGCCGGAGCTGTTGGTGAGATCGACCGCCAGCACCTGGCCGTCGCGCCGTACCGTCACCCGCACGGTGGCCGGCCCCTGCTCGTCGCGCGAGCGGGCTTCCTCCGGGTAGAATTTATGCGCATCGACCCAGGCGGCGAGTTCGCTCGACCAGTCGGCACCCAGCGCGCGGGTCGCGCTGTCGGAATAGGGGGTCATGATGGTATCGCCGCGCACCACCGGGCCGAGGGCGAGGTTGAGCGCGTGGCTCGCGGCATAGCTTTGCGTCTGGCGCGGCAGGCTGACCGGCGCGCCGAAGGAGTAATTCATCGGCGCCGGGAAGGCGGGGGCCTTGCGCGGCTGCGGTGCCGCCTTCGCCACACTGCGCGGCGCCGGCTTCGCCGCCGGTGGCGGGAGCGGGGCAGGGGTCTCGGCCTTCGGCAGTTCCGGCGCCGGCCGCGCGACGGGCGGCGCAGGCGCGGGTGCCGCCACCCGTGGCTGCGGCGCCGGGGCTGGCCTGGGCGTGGGCGGCGGAGAGGCGAGACGCGGCGCCGGTGGGGCGGCTTTCGCGCTCGGCGCCGGCACCCGGCTCTCGCGCGTCGGATGCGGCGCCGAAGGGCGCTGCTTCTGGCCGGACTCGAACACCATGGCGACGCTCGACGGCGGCACTTCCTGCGGCGGCTGCTCATAGCCGATGCGCAGCAGCACGGCGGCGAGCACCAGCGCATGCAGCAGCAGCGAGGCGAGCAGCCAGGGACGCTGCCGTGCCACGCGCCGCCGCCGCACCATGCCGCCGAGCGGTCGCCGATCGCGCGGCCAGCCGCCGCCCGGCGGCACGATCGCTGGCGGCGGCCGGTCGCGGGTGATGCCGTCAGTCCCGCTCATCGCCGCTGTCGCCGCCTCTCATACTAACCCTCACACGCAGGCGATCGCCCGGGCGAACACCGCCGGATCGACATTACCGCCGCTTAGCACGACGCCGACCACCCGGCCACGCGCATCGAAGCGCCCGGCGAGCAGGGCGGCGAGACATACGGCACCGCCCGGCTCGACCACCAGCTTCAGATGGCGGAAGGCGAAGGCCATCGCCGCCAGCACCTCGGCATCGCTCACCGCGACCCCGCCGGCGAGCAGCCGCGCGTTCAGCGCGAAGGTGAGCACGCCGGGGGTGGGGGCGAGCAGCGCATCGCACAGTAGCGAGCCGCCGGGCGCGTTGCGCTGACGTTCGCCCATCGCCAGGGAGCGGGTGGTATCGTCCCACCCCTCCGGCTCGACCGCGTGCACCCGCGTTGCCGGACTGACACCCTCCAGCGCCAGCGCGCACCCGGCGATCAGCCCGCCGCCACCCGTGCAGACCAACAGCGCGTCCATCGCGAGGCCGGCGGCCTGCGCATCGGCGGCGAGTTCGAGTGCCAGCGTGCCTTGCCCGGCGATCACCTCGGCTTGTTCATAGGGCGGGATCACCGTGGCGCCGGTGCGGGCTGCGAAGCCAGCCGAGAGTGCCTCGCGGTCCTCGCCATGGCGGTCGTAGAGGATCACCTCGGCACCCCAGGCGCGGGTGCTCTCGATCTTGATCGCCGGCGCGTCGGACGGCATGAAGACATGCGCCGGCACGCCGGCATCGGCCGCCGCGCAGGCTAGCGCCTGGCCGTGATTGCCGGAGGAATGCGTCACCACACCCGCCGCGCGGGCGGCCGGGGTAAGGCTGAGCAGCGCGTTGGTGGCGCCACGCAGCTTGAAACTGCCGGTGCGCTGCAGCGGTTCCGCCTTCAGCAGGATGCGCCCGCCGGTCAGCGCATCGAGTGCGGCGCTGCGCAGCATCGGTGTGTGGAGAACCCGCCCGTGCAGGCGCGCGCGGGCGGCGGTGACGGCGTCGAAATCGGGCAGGCGCATGCGGATCTCCTCAATGCGGATGCGGCAGCAGCACGCCAGCCGCGCCGGCGGCCTCGACAGCATACAACCGATAGCTGGCGGCGAGCACGCCGTTCCGCCGGCGCAAGACGATGCCACGCGGGATGGCCGGTTCCCAGCCAGTCGCCGGAAGGTTATCGCCGATGCTCACAAACAGCCCGCCCCGCCCGGCGATGCCGGCGCGCGCGTCGGGCAGCGCGAAATAGGCCCAGCGTGGACCGGCGCCGATCACCGCGATCTCCGGCGGCAGCAGCCAGGCGAGTTCGGCCGCGAGGCCATAATTCTCCACCACGACGAAAGCCGGATCGTCGGCCGCGATTTGCCGCGCCAGCATCGGCCAGCCCCCGAGCTGGCGCAGCGTCGGGTCGAGCCGGGGCGGCAGGGCGAGCGGGGCGAAGGCGGCCTGTGCATAGACGATCGCCGTCATCGCCAGCCCGAGCGCCAGCGCCGGCGGCAGCAGCCGGCGCCAGAGCGGCGCGGCGCAGCCCGCATCGGTGAGCGCGGCGGCGGCGATCGCGGCGGCGGGATAGAGGATCGCCGGCCAGTTCGCCTGTACTCGGTCGCCGAGCGCGTGTTCGACGAAGACCAGCGCCACCGGCAGGCTGAATGCGAGCAGCAGCGCCGCCCCCGGGTCGCCGCGTCCGCCACGCTGGCCGGCAGCGAGCAACCCGGCGAGGCAGAGCAGGAAAATCAGCGGTGTCGCAAGCCCCGCCTGCCCGGCCAGCAGTTCGCCGAGATGGTGCAGTGCCGCTGCCGGCTGCCAGACGCCGGTGCGGCTGCCCTGCTTGGCGAAGCTCACGAAGCCATGCGCCGCGTTCCATGCCAGCACCGGAGCGAACGCCAGCAGCGCGAGGGCGAGGCCGGCCCAGGGCTGCCACCGGCGCAGCCAGGGCCGCGCCGCCGGCACCGCGAGCAGCCACAGGCCGACGCCGATGAAAGCGAGCAGGGCGGTATATTTGCTATCCAGCGCCAGCCCGCCCGCCAGCCCCGCGAGCAGCCACCAGGTATCGGCGCCGCCGGCAACCAGCCGCGCCATCGCCCAGAGCATCGCGGTCCAGAAGAACAGCAGCGGCGTATCCGGCGTCATCGTCACCGCCCCGGCGCCGAACAGCAGCGTGGCGTTCAGCAGAGCGCCCGCGCGCAGCCCGGCGCCCCGCGTGGTGGGCAGCAATACCCGCGCCGCATCGGCCAGCAACAGCGTGCCAAGGGCCGCCGACAGCGGCGCCAGCAGCCGCACGCCGAGCGCGCTCTGGCCGAGCAGCGCGGAACCGGCGCGGATCCACAGCGCCACCATCGGCGGATGATCGAGATAGCCCCCCGCCAGCGCGCGCGACCACACCCAGTAATACGCCTCGTCCGGCGAGAGCGGCGTAAGCGCCGCGATCCACAGCCGCAGCAGGGTGAGTGCCGCCAGCAGCGCGAGGCCGGCCGCCGGCTTGCCCTTCACCGAATGTGTCTCACCGGTTGCGTTTCATCGGGCGCGCCAGACCAGCGTCGCCGAGACCGCGTAATTCCACACCACGCCGATCGCCGCCCCCGCAGCGCCGGCGAGGCTCCAGCCGGTCGCGTTGTCGTAGAGCAGCCGGGCGATGCCGATGTTGGCGATCGCGCCGAGGCCGCAGACCAGCAGGAACAGCGTCAACCCGCGCCACAGCCGCGCCCCGCGCAGCCGCTCGCTGCGATAGGTGATGCGGTTGTTGAGCTGGAAATTCGCCACCATGGCGATCACCGTTGCCGCACTCTGCGCCATCATAAAGGACGAGCCGGCCCAGTCGCGCAGCGCGAACAGCACCGCCAGATGCACCAGCACGCCGATGCCTCCCACGGCGGCGAAGGCGATGAAGCGCAGCGGCACCAGCCCGTGCAGCAGCTTGTCGAGCAGCAGGGCGGCGAACTGCACCAGCACCTGGGTATCGAGCTTGCTCTCGCCGGCGATGCGTGGGCTGAAGCGGCAGGCGATCTCCTGCACCCGGAGTGGGGCCGGCGCGCTGAGCAGCAGATCGAGCAGGATCTTGAACCCCTGCGCCGTGAGCGACGGCGCCAGCCGCTCGAACAGGGCGCGTGGCAACATAAAAAACCCGCTCATCGGGTCGGTGAGCCGCACCGGCAGCACGCGCTGCGCCAGCAGGATGCCGCCATCGGAGAGCCAGTGCCGCCAGCGTCCGGCGAGGCCCGCCGCATCGCCGCCGGCGACATGGCGGCTGCCCACCACCACATCGGCGGCATCGGCGCGCAGCAGCGCGAGCATCGCCGGCAGCCGCGTTTCGTCATGCTGCAGATCGCCATCGATCACCGCGACGAAGCGCGCCGAGGAGGCGAGCGCGCCCTCGATCACCGCCGAGGAGAGGCCGCGCCGGCCGATGCGCCGGATGCAGCGGATCCGGCCATCGAGGCTGCCGATCCGGCGCGCCTCGGCGGCGGTGCCATCGGGGCTGTCGTCATCGACGAACAC
>DAHXNW010000240.1 GCA_027365195.1 Acetobacteraceae bacterium | reverse complement strand
GCGGTGACACCGGGGACCACTTCGCAGGCGACACCGGCGGCGGCCAGCGCCTCCGCCTCCTCGCCGCCACGGCCGAACACGAACGGATCGCCGCCCTTCAGCCGCACCACCCGCTGCCCACGCCGCGCCAGGCGGATCAGCAGGGCGTTGATCTCCTCCTGCGCCAGGCAGTGATTGGCGCGCCGCTTGCCGACATAGATGCGCTCGGCATCACGCCGCGCCAGATCGAGCACCGCCTCGCTCACCAGCCGGTCGTGCACGATCACGTCCGCCTCGCCGAGCAGGCGCTGCGCGCGCAGCGTGAGCAGATCGGCCGCCCCCGGACCGGCGCCGACCAGGAACACCCTCCCCGCGCCCTCGGTCTCCGCCGCGAGGTCGGCAGCGAAGGCGGCGCGCGCGGCGGCCTCCTGCCCGGCGTAGAGCAGATCGGCGGCCGGCCCGGCGAAGGCGCGTTCGAGCGCCCGGCGGCGCAGCGCGACATCGGGCAGGCGGCGGCGCAACTCCTGCTTGAAGCTGTCGGCGAGGGCCGCGAGGCGGCCGAGGCCGGGCGGCAGCAGCGCCTCGATCCGCGCCCGCACCAGCCGCGCCAGCACCGGCGCCGCACCGCCGGTGGAGACCGCGACGGTAAGTGGCGCGCGCTCGATCATCGCCGGCATGATGAAGCTGCACAGCTCGGGGCGATCGACGATATTGACCGGAATGCCGCGCCGCCGCGCCGCTTCGGCCAGCGCCTGTAAGGCCGCTTCCGGCGCATCGGCGCCGATCGCCAGCGCGCAGCCCTCCAGATCGGCGGCATCGAAGCCGGGCCGGGTGATCACCACGGCGCCGGCTTGCGCGAGCGGGGCCGCCTTGCGCCGCGCCACCTCGCCGGCGCCGAGCACCAGAACGCGGCGGCCGTGCAGGTCCATGAAAATCGGGTAATGTCGCATGAGACGTTTATCTGGCAGGCTGACTCTCCCGCTGCAAGCGGGCTTTCGGAGGATCTCGGATGCAGGACGAAGCAGCACGGTTCGCGGCGATGATGGAACGCTCGGCGGCGTTGAAGCGGCGCATCGCGGTGGAACTCGCCGCCCCGGTGCTCGCCGCCGTCGAGGCCTGCGAGCGCGCCATCCGTGCCGGCGGCAAGCTGCTGTTCTGCGGCAATGGCGGCTCGGCGGCGGATGCGCAGCATCTGGCAACCGAACTCGTGGTGCGGCTGCGCGGGCGGGTGGAGCGCGCCTCCTGGCCGGCGCTCTCGCTCGCGCTCGATACCTCCGCACTTACCGCCGGCGGCAATGATTACGGCTTCGAGCGGGTGTTCGAGCGGCCGCTGCGCGGGTTGGGGCGGCGTGGCGATGTGCTGTTCGGCATCACCACATCGGGCCGCTCGGCCAATGTGATGTGCGCGCTGCGCGCGGCGCGCGAGATGGGCATCATCACCATCGGCCTGCTCGGCGCCGCCGGCACACCCGCCGCCGAATGCTGCGACATCGTGCTGCTGGTGCCCGATGCGGAGACCGCGCGGGTGCAGGAATGCCACA
>DAHXNW010000226.1 GCA_027365195.1 Acetobacteraceae bacterium | reverse complement strand
CGCCGCCGCCGAGGGAAAGCGCGCCTCGGGGCGCTTCTCCAGCGCGCGCAGCACTGCCGCCGCCAGCGCCGGCGCGAGCCCCGCAGGCAGCTCGACCGGCGGCGTGTGCAGCAGCCGGTGCGCCACTTCGGCATAGCTGCGCCCGGGAAACGGGCGGCGGCCGGCGAGCATCTCGTACAGCACGACACCGGCGGAGAACAGATCGCTTTGCGCATCGGTCTCCTCGCCCCGGCATTGCTCGGGCGACATGTAGCTCGGCGTGCCGATCACCGCGCCGTCCTGCGTCAACTGCGTGGCATCGAGGCGCGAGATGCCGAAATCGGTCACCTTCACCCCACCCCCGTCGCGCAGCAGGATGTTGGCTGGCTTGATATCGCGATGCACCACCCCCTGCCCATGCGCCACCGCCAGCGCCCGCAGCACCTGGCGCAGGATCGCCACCGCCGCGTCCGGCGCGAAGACGGTGCCGCGCGCGAGTGCCCCGGCAAGGCTGATTCCGGCGACATATTCCATCGCGATGAAGGGGTTGCCCTCGTGCAGGGCGAAATCGTGCACGGTGACGATGTTGGGGTGCGCGCAGCGCCCCGCCGCTTGCGCCTCGCGGCGAAAGCGCGCCAGGAACTCCTCCCGCTCCTCGCCCTGCAGCAGGTCCGAGCGCACCAGCTTGATCGCGACGAGGCGGTCGATCTCCGGGTCGTGCGCCTGATAGACCACCCCCATGGCGCCGCGGCCGAGCACCGCGCGCACCGTGTAGCGGCCGATCTGCGTCGGATCCGGCGGGGTATTCATTCGTCCAGCATCCGCAAGGCGTTGGCGAGGCTGCGGCGCATCCGGTTGAAGGATTCCGCGAGCGAGGCGATCTCGTCGCGCCCGCGCACCGGAAACTCCGCCGCCGCCATGTTGCCCAGGCTGATCTCGCCGGCCAGCGCGGAGATACGCCGCACCGGGCGGATGATGATGACATGCAGCAGCACGTTGAGCACCACGATCATCACCACGAACACGCCGGCGAGGCCGCCGAGGAACAGCATCAGGGTGCGATCGGCGCGCTGCAACGGCACGCGCTCGGGCACCGAGACCACCTGCGCCGCCACCACTTCGCCGAGATGCCAGCCGAAACCGTTATCCGGTCCGTAGAGGGCGACCATCGTCGCCGGCGCCGCCGCCGCGGTGGAGTGGCAGGTGAGACAATCCTTGTCGGTGATGCGCACCGGGCGGGAGAGCGAGAGCACCATGCCATCCGGCGTCATCCGCTCGGAGACGAAGCTCGAAAGCGTGGGATCGCGGCGGAACACGCCGATGATGTCGGCCTCCCAATCGAGCGCGCGGTCGGCCGGATTGGTCGGGTTGAGAGCCGCCTCGTGATAGCTGTAGGCGGGAAAATGCTTCTGCAAGGCGCGGAAATTGGTCTGCGCCGCCCAGGACGGCACCGAATGCGGCAGGAAACGCAGCTTCAATTGCGTCTCCAGCAAGGGGGCGATCTCACGCGCGGTGTAGCCGCGAATGGCACTCGCCTCCTCCATCATGATGGCGGCGTCCTGCAACACCTCACGCCGGGCGTTGTCCTGCAGGATGCTGTTCGAGAGCAGGGCGGCGAGCGCGAGGCCGAGCAGGAAAGCGAGCAGCATCGCCAAATTGAATTTCGCTTTCAGCCCCATGCTCTAATGCCCTTCCGTGCGCAGTTGCTCGGCCTCTGCCGCACTCAGCGTGCCAGTCATCGGTGCCTTGAGCTCGAATTGATAGCGGCGGATGGCGGCGTGCGTATCGGGGCCGAACACGCCGTCCAGCGGGCCGTCGTAATAGCCGAGCCGCGCCAGCGCCGCCTGAATCTCGCGGCGCTGCGCGAGGGTGGCATCGAACGGCCCGGCCGGCGACGGCGGCGCAGGCGGAGCGGTTGGCGGTGGCGGCGTCACTGGTGGAGCAGGTGGCGCTTCGGCCGGCGGCGCACTCGCGGCGAAGGCGAGGCCGGTGCCGGTCAATCCGCGAAACAATGCGCCGAGGCTCGCCGGAGGATGCGCGAGCGTGCTGGCCAGGGCGGTGGCGAGCGGCGTGCGCGCCGCCGCCGGATCGGGCGCGACGGCGACGGCGAAGCCGGCACCGAGCGCATTGTTCAGCCCATCGAGCGGCGGATCGGCGGCCTCGCCGGGGGCGCGAAACACATCGAGCAGGATCAGCCGCTGCATAATCTGCCCCTGGATACCCTGCCCTGGGATAGTCTGCCCCGGAATAGTCTGCCCTTGGCGCAGCCCCTCGGCCAGCGCGCCAGCGACGACCCCCTGGGTGAGCAGATCGAAGCGGCGTTGCAGGCTGGCCGAGACTGGCAGCAAAAACAGCCGCTGCTGCAAGCCCATTGCATAGCCGCAGACGTAGATCAGCGCCGGCGCGTCGCGATGCGCCGCCAGTTGAGCGGCGAACTCGGCCAATGCCCCATCGATCTCGCCACCGCTCGCGTCATGCCGCTCGCTCACCACGAAGCCGGCGCCGCGCAACGCCTGTGCGACACCCCGCGCCGCGCCGGCACAGGCGGGCAGCGGCGGCAGTGCGGCATAGGCGGCATCGCCGATCACCAGAGCCCGACCGGCGTCGCCTCCACTGGCGCCACCGGTGTCACCGGCGGCGCGGGCGGCGAAGCCCGGCCACGCCGCCAGGGCGAGGATCAGCACCATCGGGCGAACCCTGTTGCCGCCGGCCATTCGCCGCAACACCTCCCTCGATCTCACAAAATCAGCATAACGTATCTGTGATGATTGAACAGCATCGCAAAGCAGCCAGTTTGCAGCCGGTCTGATCTCGTCTATCCTGCGGCGCGAGAGGGGGATGACGGCATGAGCGCATCAGGGGACGCAGCAACGCGCTCGGCCGCGTTCCTGTCGATGACCTCGCCGTTGGCGCCGAATACGCTGATCCCGGTCGCGCTGGAGGCGGAGGAGGCGATCGACGCGCCGTTCCTTATCACGCTCGACATGGTCTCCGATCAGGACGACATCGCACCCGATTCGCTGCTGCATCTGCCGGTTTGCGTCAAATTGCAGCAGAGCGAGCAGCCCGTGCGCTATTTCCACGGGCTGGTGCGCGATTTCGCCGCGACCGGCGCCGCGCCGCGCGGCCAATGGGCGTATCGCGCCGAGATCGTGCCGCGCTTCTGGTTCTTGCGCCAAGGCGAAGACAGCCGCGTCTATCAGAACATGACGGCGGTCGACATCCTGCAGAAAATTTTCGCTGCCGGCGGTGTCACCGATACGAGCTTCAACATCACCGGCACCCAGACCAGCCGCGACTATACGGTGCAATATAACGAGTCCTACTTCGATTTCGCCAGCCGACTGATGCAGGAGGAGGGATATTTCTATTTCTTCTCGCATAGCGACTCCACGCATCAGATGATCATCGCCGACGCCAACACCGCCTTCACCGCGCTCGCCGACCCCGATGTTTCGGTCGGCACCGCCGGCATCGGCGGCCCGGGCGGCCTCACCCGCTGGCAGAGCGGGGCGCGCACCGCCGAGGGGGCGATCACGCTCGACGATTACGACCCAACGGCGCCCGCAACCGCGCTCGCCGACACGCAAAACACCACTGCAAAGGCCGCCGGCGCGAGCCAGCGCGCGGTGTATCACTGGCCAGCGCACGCGCTCACCAAATCGGCGGTCACCGCGCAGGCACGGCTGTGCATGGAGGCGATTGAAGCCGCGGCGGTGCTCGGCACGGGCGCCGGGGCCAATGCCGCCTTTTGCGCCGGCAGCACCTTCACCCTGTCGAGCGATCCCTATGGCGGGAAGAAAAATCAGAGCTATGTGATCACGCGCCTGCGCCATCGGGCGAGCGATGGCACCGCGCAGAGCGGTGGCGGTGGCACCAGCTATGTCAACGATTTCACCTGTCTGCTGGCGAGCGTGCCATGGCGGCCGGCGCGGGTGACACCACGCCCGCGCATGGCCGGGCTGTTCTCGGCCACCGTCCTCGGCCCCTCCGGCGAGGAGATCTACACCGACGAATACGGCCGGGTGAAGGTGCTGCTGCGCTGGGACCATACGCCGGATGCGACCGCCGACGGCGCGCTCTGGGTACGGGTGGTGCAAAGCTGGGCGGGCAATGGCTGGGGCTGGCAGTTCCTGCCGCGCGTCGGCACCGAGGTCGCCGTGGCGTTTCTCGATGCCGACCCGGACCGCCCGGTGGTAATCGGCGGCCTCTACAACGGCGCGATGTCGCCGCCCTTCGCGCTGCCCGATCAGAAGACCAAAAGCGGCCTGCGCACCCGCTCCTCCACCGGCGGCGGCACGGCGGATTATTCCGAAATCTCCTTCGACGACAAGGCGGGCAGCGAGATCGTGCTGCTGCACGCACAGAAAGACCTCACCGTGGAGGTGGAGCACGACCAGACGCTCACGGTGGACAACTGCCGGGTGGTGACGATCAAAAAAGACGAGAGCGTGACGATCAAAGGCAAGCAGACCATCGACGTGACAGGCAATCGGAGCGTGCAGATCGACCAGGGGAACGACAGTCTGGCGGTGCAGCAGGGCAATCTCTCGATCGACGTCGCGCTGGGTAACGTCAGCATCAAGGCCGATGCCGGCAAGATCGCGATGGAGGCGATGCAGTCGATCGAGCTCACCGTCGGCAGCACCAGCCTGAAGCTGACGCCCGAGGGCATCACCCTCTCGGGGCTGATGATCAAGATCGGCGCCGAGGCGATGCTCGACATGAAGGCACCGATGACCACCCTGAAGGGCGAGGGCATGCTCACGCTCAAGGGTGGCATCATGATGTTGAACTGAGGGTCGGGGTATGCCAGCCGGAACCGATGCCCAACCGTTTTTGAAGCTGCGCGCGCGCGATCTGTCGGCGATCACGCCGCATCTGGCGCTGCTGCCGCCGCCAGCCGCCTGTATCGCGGCTGCCCAAGGCACACCGGAAGCGCTGGAGGCGTTGCGCGCGGCGGGCTTCCTGCTGGAGGCGAGCCGGCTGCTGGCGCACGCCCTGCCGCATCGCGAGGCGGTGTGGTGGGCCTGCATGTGCGCCGCCCACACAGCGCCAGCCGATCTGGCGGCGGCCGACCGCGATGCCGGCCTCGCCGCCGAATCATGGGTGCGCCGGCCGGGCGAAGCGCTCTGCCGCGCCGCGATGGCGCGCGCGCAGGGTGCCGGTTTCGCGAGTCCCGAAGCCTGGGCGGCGGTGGGGGCATTCTGGAGCGGCGATTCGCTCGCCCCGCCCGATCAGCACAAAGTGCCGCCGCCGCCGCATCTGGCCGGCATCGCCGTTGCCGGCGCGGTCGCCCTCGCCTCGGTGCGTGGCGACCCGGCGCGGGCGCCGGCGCGACTGGAACGCTTTCTCGCGAGCGCGCACGAGATCGCCGGCGGTGGCGCCGGCCGCCTGCCGCCGGAGGGGCGATGATGGGACAGCCAGCGGCGCGCATGACCGATCTGCATGTCTGCCCGGACTTCACCGGGCCGGTGCCCCACGTGGGTGGCCCGATCATCAAGGGCGAACCCACCGTGCTCACCGGCATGCTGCCGCAGGCGCGCGCCACCGATCAGGCGGTGTGCGTCGGCCCGCCCGACATGATCGCCATGGGTTCGCCCACCGTGCTGGTCGGTGCGCTGCCAGCGGCCAGGCTCGGCGACACCTGCGGCCATGGCGGCAGCATCGTGCTCGGCTGCTTCACCGTGCTGATCGGATAGAGCATGATGTGTTTAAGTTCAGCCGGTGCCGGCTAAAACCGTCATGCCCCAGAACATGATTCTCACTTTATCCATGCTGCGCTGCCCACCCGATGTCGCGCCGCAGACGCGCGAGGTCGCCGGCGGCGAGTTCAGCCTCGGGCGCGGGCCGGAGAACGACTGGGTGCTGCCCGACCCGGACCGGCATCTCTCCAAGCGGCACTGCCTGTTCGCCTGGCGCGCCGGGGGATGGCAGATCACCGATCTGAGCACCAACGGCAGTTTTCTGAACGGCGAGACCACCCCGCTCGGCCCGGAGCGGCCGCGTCCGCTGCGCGAAGGCGACCGGCTGGTGCTCGGCGCCTATGAGATCGAGATCCGCCTGCGCCCGGAAGCGACGACGGCCGATAACGCCGGGGTGGCAGATGATCTCCTCGACGGTCTGGACGCGCCCGGCTCCGGCGCGCTGCTGCCGGACGATCCCTGGGGCGAAGCGGCGCCCTCCTGGGCGGCACCGGCGGCCGCGCCGACGCAACCCGATCATACGCCGGCGATCGAGGATGCCTTCCGCCCGCCGCAGCCGGCGCTGCCGGACGATTGGGATCTCGATCTGCCGCTCACCCCGGCACCGGCCGCGCCGGCGCCGCCACTCGCGTCTCCCTCCCCCGCACTCCCCTCTCCCGCACTCCCCGGCGCTGCCGCGCCATCGAGCGAGGCCGCCTTGCTCGCCGGCTTCCTGCGCGGCGCCGGGCTGCCCGATGCAACGCCGGCCGACCCGGGCACGCTACTCGAAGAACTCGGCCGCGCCTTTCGCGCCCTGGTCGGCGGGCTGCGCCGCACGCTGATGGCGCGCGCCGCGATCAAGGGCGAATTCCGCATCGAGCAGACGATGATCCGCAGCGGCGGCAATAACCCGCTGAAATTCTCCGCCGATGACGATGACGCCCTGGCCGCCCTGCTCGGCGCCGGCCGACGGGTGGACATGACCGCCGCCGCCGCCATCGCCGATGCGCTGCGCGACATCCGGCTGCATGAGCTGGCCAGCATGGCGGCGATGCAGGCGGCGGTGCGTGCCTTGCTCGGCGAGTTCGATCCCGCCGCCCTGAAGCGTGCCGCCGAGCAGGGCGGGCTTGCGCTGCTGCCGGCGCAGCGGCGGGCGCGCGCCTTCGATGCGTTCGAGGCGCTGCACGCGCGGATCAGCGCCGCCCTCGCCGACGATTTCGACAGCGTATTCGGCAAATCCTTCGCCCGCGCCTATGAAGCAGCGTTGCGCGATGCCGCAGCGAGTGAACCGAAGGAGACGCCATGATCGACCGCCGCCTTGTCCTGCTCGGCCTGCCGGCGCTGCTCGCCGGCTGTGGCGGCGCTCCGCCGGCCGCCAGCCCCGCCGCCGCCTCGGCCGCCTCCTCGGCACCGTCGGCTCTGTCCTCGGCACTCTCGGCGATCGGCGGCCTGCTGCCTTCGGGGCCACCGAAGCCGCCGATGCTGGCGCTCGCGCTCACCGGCAGCGCCGATCAGAACCCCGACCCGGCGGGCAACGCGAAGCCGGTCGCCGTGCGGCTCTATCAGCTCACCGCCACCGGGCGCTTCGAGCAGGCCGACGTGTTCGCGCTGATCGATTATTCGGCGCAGACCCTGGGCGATCAGCTGGTCGGCTCGGAATCCCTCATCCTCACCCCCGGCCAGAGCCTGCAGATCAGTCGCAAGCTCGCCCCCACGGCACAGTTCCTCGGCGTGGTGGTGCTGTTCCGCGACATCGACCAGGCGAAATGGCGGCTCGACACGCCGCTCGCGCCGCACGGTCCGACCAAACTCGCCTTGCACATCGCCGGAATCACCGCCACGCTCGCGCCAGGATGACATCAACTTCAGATTGAGGGAGGCGACGGACCGCACATGGCGTGGACCAACCGGATCGTCTGGCAGGAGGGCATGTTCCTGCGCGCGCAGCACTTCCAGCAACAGGATCGCTGGCTCGAATCCTTGATGCGCGCGCGCACCGCCGCCCTCAGCCCGCATCCCTGGGGCCTCGCCGAGATGACCATCGACCGCGACCTGCTGGCGACCGGGCATTTCGCGCTCAGCGCGGCGAGCGGCGTGTTCGCCGACGGCACCCCCTTCACGCTGCCCGGCGAGGCGGACCATCCACCGCCGCTCGAACTGCCGGAGAGCGCGCGCAACGTGCTGGTCTACCTCGCCCTGCCGATCCGCCAGCCGGGCGGGGTGGAGATCGCCGTCGAGGCGGGCGATGCCGGGCGCTACGCGCAGCAGCGCTTCGAGGCGTATGACACGCATTCCGCCTCGCCACAGCCGGCGGAGCTGCTCATCGGCCGGCTGCGGCTGCGCTACCTGCTGGAGACCGAGGATCGCGCCGGCTGGCTCACCATCGGCATCGCCCGGGTGATCGAGGTCGGCGCCGACCGCCGGGTGAGCCTCGACGAGCGCTGGATCGCCCCTGCCCTCTTGTGCTCGGCGACACCGCCGCTCGCCGGGCTGCTCGCCGAACTCACCGGCATGCTGAACCAGCGCGGCGAGGCGCTCGCCGCACGGCTCGCCGCACCCGGTGCCGCGGGCGTTGCCGAGGTCGCCGATTTCCTGCTGCTGCAGGCGGTCAACCGCTGGCAGAAGCTGCTGGCGCATTGGGCGGATACCGGCAATGTGCATCCCGAGAGCCTGTATGCGACGCTGGTGCAGATGGCGGGCGAGTTCGCCACCTTCACCGAGGCGAGCCGGCGCGCCAGCGCCTATCCGGCCTATCGGCACGACGATCTGCAACGCAGCTTCGCCCCGGTCGTCGCCGATCTGCGCCGCTCGCTCTCGGCGGTGATCGATGCCAACGCGGTGCCAATTCCGCTGCAGGAGCGCCGGCACGGCGTGCGCGTCGGGCCGATCACCGATCGCGCCATCCTGCGCGCGGCGAGCTTCGTGTTGTGCGTGCAGGCGGAGATGCCGACCGAGACGCTGCGCCGGCTGTTTCCCGCGCAGGTCAAGATCGGCGCCGTCGAGCACATCCGCGAACTGGTCAACGTGGCACTCCCCGGCATCGCGGTGCGCCCGCTGCCGGTGGCGCCGCGGCAGATCCCGTTCTACGCCGGCGCGTCCTATTTCGAGCTCGACCGCAACTCGCCGCATTGGCAGCAGATGCAGAGCTCGGGCGGCTTCGCCCTGCATGTCTCGGGCGAATTTCCTGGCCTGCGCATCGAGTTATGGGCGATCAGGGGCTGAAATGATCGTTGCAGCCGGCACCGGCCCGCACCCCCACCCGGCCGCCCACGGCAGTATACTGATTGGGTGCCAAGGGGAGATGACGCGTGGGGGTGCCGGCCGGTGCAGGCTGAACTCAAACATGATCATGCCCTGAGCATGATGACCGGGGGGTCTGTCCATGAGCGGCGATAATCCCTTTTCGGAACCGGACGATGCCGACCGCACGGTGATCCGTCCGGCGCCCGGCGGGCGTCGCGCCACGCCCGTGGCACCGGCGCCAGCACCAGCGCCCGCGGCGGCGGAGATCGCCGGCGAGGAGGCGGTGATTGCGCCGGGCGGCCAGGCGCCGCTACTCGATGCGGCGGCACCTTTGC
Organism: Acetobacteraceae bacterium; assembly: GCA_027365195.1. GTDB lineage: Bacteria > Pseudomonadota > Alphaproteobacteria > Acetobacterales > Acetobacteraceae > DAHXNW01. Next base: position 5,981 of record DAHXNW010000226.1, on the reverse strand, counting down.
TGCAACTGCTGGCGCGGCTGCGCAATACCGCCGCCGCCCCCGAGCCGGGCGATCTGCGCGAGCGGGCGGTCGCCGCGATGCGCGGCTTCGAGCAGCGCGCGCGGGCCGCCGATGTCGCGCCCGAGCTGCTGCGCCCGGCGCATTACGCGCTCTGCGCCAGCCTCGACGATGCGGTGCTGAACACCCCCTGGGGCAGCCAGGGCGGCTGGGCGGCGCGTTCGCTGGTTTCGAGCTTCCACCAAGAAGTGCAGAGCGGCGAACGCTTCTTCGACATGCTCGGGCAGATGCGCCAGCACCCCGGCCGCTTCCTGCCGGTGCTGGAGCTGATGTATCTCTGCCTCTCGCTCGGCTTCATGGGCCGCTACCGGCTCTCGCCGCGCGGGCCGGCCGAACTCGACGCGCTGCGCGAGGAGTTGCACGCGCTGATCCGCCGCCAGCGGCCGGGTCCGGACCCGGCGCTCTCGCCGCAATGGCAGGGCATGAGCGCGCCCTATCGCCCGGCGCGCGCGGTGCTGCCGCTCTGGGTGGTGGGCAGTGCGGTGCTCGCCCTCCTCGGCGGGCTGTTCGTGCTGTTCTCGGCGAGCCTGAACGCCCGCTCCGATGCGCTCACCGAGGCGATGCAGGCGGCCCCGCTCGCCAGCATGCCGGCGATCGCGCGCGTCGCCGCCGTGGCGCCACCACCGCCGCCGGCCGAGCCGAGCGCGCTCGAACGGCTGCGCGGCTTTCTCAAGCCGGAGATCGACCAGGGACTGGTCAGCGTCCTCGGCACCCCGGCGGCACCGCTGATCCGCATTCGCAACCGCGGCCTGTTCGCCTCCGGCAGTGCCGTGGTGCAGCCCGGCTTGCTCGGCCTGCTGCGGCGGATCGGCGGCGCGCTCCAGCATGAGCGCGGGCCGGTGCAGGTGATCGGCTATACCGACAACCAGCCGATCCATACGGTGAAATTTCCCTCCAACTTCGCCCTCTCCACGGCGCGCGCGGAGGCGGCGCGGGCGGTGATCGGGCAGACGATCGGCGATCCCGCGCGGCTCTCCGCCGAGGGTCGCGGCGATGCCGACCCGATCGCCAGCAACACGACCGCCGCCGGGCGCGAGGAGAACCGGCGCATCGAGGTGCTGCTGCAACGCGAGAGTACGGCGCCATGACCACCACTCTGCGCCGCATCCTCCTCTCGCGCTGGACACTCAGCCTGCTCGGCACGCTACTGCTGGCGGTGCTGGTGTGGCTGTTTGCGCCGCTCTTGGCGCCGTTCGAGGGGGTGCTCGCGCGGCTCGCCCTGGTGCTGGCGATGCTGCTGCTCTGGGCCGGGGTCAATCTCTGGCTCGACCGCCGCCGGCGCGGGCGCGATGCCGCCCTCGCCGGCGAGGTGGCCGGCGCCAACACCGCCGCCGATGCGAGTGCCGCCGCCTCGGCCGAGGAGAGTGCGGCGCAGCGCGCCAAGCTCGCCCAGGCGCTCGCCCTGCTGCGCCGCGCCAGCGGCACGCGCGGCTATCTCTATGAACAGCCCTGGTATGTCATCATCGGCCCGCCGGGGGCGGGCAAGACCACAGCGCTGCTGAACGCCGGCTTACGCTTTCCGCTCGCCGCCGAACTCGGGCAGGCGCCGGTCGCCGGCGTCGGCGGCACGCGGCTCTGTGAATGGTGGTTCACCGAGCAGGCGGTGCTGATCGATACCGCCGGGCGCTATACCACGCAGGATTCCGATGCAGCGGTCGATCGCGCCGGCTGGACCGGCTTTCTCGACCTGTTGCGCCGCACCCGCCCGCGCCAGCCGCTGAATGGCGTGCTGGTGGCGATCGCGCTCACCGACATCGCCACCGCCCCGCGCGCCGAGCGCAGCGCCCACGCGCACGCCATCCGCCGGCGGATCAAGGAATTGAACGAGCGGCTCGGCCTGCGGCTGCCGGTGTATGCGATCTTCACCAAGGCCGATCTGCTCGCCGGGTTTTCCGAGTTCTTCGACGATCTCGATGCCGCGCGCCGGGCGCAGGTCTGGGGCCATACTGCGGCGCTGGACACCGCCGGCGGCAGCGCGCTGGCGGCGTTTCCCGCCGCCTTTCAGGCGCTGCTCGCCCGCCTCGGCGAGCGGTTGCTCGACCGGTTGCAGGCCGAGCGCGGCGCCGAGCGGCGCGCGCTGATCGCCGGCTTCCCGGCCCAGGTGGCGAGCCTGCAAGCGCCGCTGGAGGAATTTCTAAATGAGGCGTTCGCTGGCTCGCGGCTCGATCCGGCGCCGCTGCTGCGCGGCCTCTATATCACCTCCGGCACGCAGGAGGGCACTCCGATCGACCGGCTGACCGGCGTGCTGGCGCGCGGCTTCGGTCTCGATCAGCGCCGCGCCGCGAGCCTGCGCCCGCAGCAGGGGCGCAGCTATTTCCTGCACGATCTGCTCACCCGCGTGGTGTTCGGCGAGGCGATGCTGGTGGCGAGCAACCCGGCGGCGGCGCGGCGGCGGCGCTGGCTGCGCGCCGGCGGCATGGCGCTCGCCGCCGTCGCGGTGCTGCTCGGCAGTGCCGCCCTCTGGCGCGGCGAGGCAGCCAATCAGGCGGCGATCGGGCGGCTGCAGGCGGCGCTGGCCGCCTATACCGCCACCGCGCAGGGCCTGCCGCTCGACCCGGTGGCGGAGGCCGATCTCGCGCGCGTGCTGCCGCTGCTCGACGCGGCACGCGGCCTCACCGTGCTCGCCGCCGCCGATCCCGGGCCGAGCTTCGGCCTGTCGCAGCGAAGCAAGCTCGCCGCCGGGGCGGGTGCGACCTATCGGCACGCCTTGCAGCACGTGCTGCTGCCCCGGCTGATCTGGCGGCTGGAGACGCAGATGCGCGGCGGCTTCGACCGGCCGGCGTTTCTCTACGAGGCGACCCGCGTCTATCTGATGCTCGGCGGCGAGGGGCCGCTCGATGCCGATCTGGTGCGCGCCTGGATGAGCCTCGACTGGCAGGCGAGCTACCCGGGGCCGGCGCAGCAACCGCTGCGCGAGGCGCTCGCGCGGCATCTCGACGCGCTACTGGCCGAACCGCTACCGGCGATCGCGCTCGATGGCGCGCTGGTGGCACAGGCGCGCACGGTATTCAGCCGTGTGCCGCTCGCCGAGCGGGTCTATTCACGCCTCAAGCCGGCTGCCGAGGCTGCGGGCCTTGTACCCTGGACACCCGCCACGGCGATCGGCCCGGCCGGTGTCGGGCTGTTCCTGCGCGCCTCGGGCAAGCCGCTGAGCGCGGGCATCTCGGGCTTCTACACCCTCGCGGGGTTCCAGCAACTGCTGCTGCCGGCGCTCGGCCGGGTCTCGCGCGATGTGGCGGCGGAAAGCTGGGTACTCGGCGAACGCGCCCGCGTGGCACCGGGCAGCCCCGAGCTCGCGGCGCTGGAGCAGGGGGTGGTGGCGCTCTACAGTGCCGATTTCATCGCGCAATGGGATGCCATGCTGGCCGATCTCGATCTCGCGCCGATGCATGATCTCGGCGATGCCACGCGCCGGCTCTATCTGCTCGGCGCGCCGCAATCGCCGATGCGCGACCTGCTGGCGAGTGTGGCGCGCGAGGTGAGCCTCGCACCGCCGGCGGCGCCGGCCACCCCCGGCAAACCGGCCCTCGCGGCAGCGGCGGCGCAGCTTCAGGGGCTGCTGGCGAGCCCGGCCGGTGCCGCGGCACCGCTGCCCGGGCAGGCGGTGATGGAGCATTTCAAGGCGCTGCGCGGCTTCGCGGGCGCCGGCAGCCCGGCGCCGATCGATGGCGTGCTGGCGCTGATCAACGATCTGCAGAAGCAGCTCGCGCAGTTGGCGCAGGCGCCGCCCGGCACCCCTCCCCCACCGCCGAGCGGCGCCGACCCGGCGCAGCTACTGCTCGCCGAGGCGGCGTTGCAACCGCAGCCGGTGGCGCGCTGGATGCAGCAGATCGCCAGCATCGGCAACATGCTGCGCGGCGGCGGCGCGCGGCAGGCGGTGGCCGGTGCGTTCAACGGCACCGGGGGCCCGGCGCAACTCTGCCGCCAAGCGGTGGCCGGGCGCTATCCGTTCGATCGCGGCGCGCGCGATGCCATCCCGCTCGACGATTTCGTGCGTCTCTTCGCCCCCGGCGGGCTGCTCGACGGGTTCTTCAACACACAGTTGCGCCAGTATGTGGATATGGCGCCGGCGCAATGGCGGCCGCAGCCGGTCAATGGCGTCGCCCCCCCGGTCTCCGCCGCCGCGCTCGCGCAGTTCCAGCGCGCGGCGACGATCCGTGACGCCTTCTTCAGCACCGGCACGCCGGCGCCGAGCGTGCGTTTCGACCTGACGCCGCTCAGCCTCGATGCCGGCGCGCGACAGGTGACGCTGGATCTCGGCGGGGTGAGCGTGAGCTACGCCAATGGGCCGACGCGCGCGACGCAGATCGCCTGGCCCGGAGGCGGCGGCAATGCGCGCCTCGCCTTCGATCCGCCGCCCACCAGCGGCCCCGGCGCGCTGGAGGCGAGCGGGCCATGGGCCCTGTTCCGCCTGCTCGATCAGGCGCAGGTGCAGCAGCAGGGCGCACCCGACCGCTATCAGGTGAGCTTCGCCCTCGGCGAGCGTCGGGCCACCTTCGAAATCCATGCCGGCTCGGTGTTCAACCCGTTCATCCCCGGCCTGCTCGCCGGCTTTCGCTGCCCGGCGCTCGGGCCATGAGCGCGCCCATGAGCGCAAGCATGAGCGGCTTCTTCGGCAAGCTCCCGGCGCGCGGGGATTTCGTCCGCGCCGGCCTGCCCGGTGGCTTTATCGCCGCCTGGGATGATTGGCTGCAACACGCCATGACAACGAGCCGCGCCGCCCTCGGCGAGGCGTGGGAGGCATGCTGGCTGGAGGCGCCGGTCTGGCGCTTCAGCCTTGCCGCCGGGCTGTGCGGTCCTGCCTCGGTACTCGGCCTGTGGCTGCCCAGCGTCGATCGCGTCGGGCGGTATTTCCCGCTCACCTTCGCGCGGCTGCCGGCACCCGAGGCGGGAGAGGCGTGGCTCGACGCCGCCGAGGCGCTCGGCCGCGCGGTCTTCGCGGAGGACACCACGCCGGAGGCACTCGCCGGCGCACTCGCCGGCGCACCCGCCGTGGGTGGCGCTGCGGCACTCACCGGCAGCGCGTGGTGGACCACCGGCGCACCGCGTGTGGCGGCGGCGCGGCACAAACGCGCGGGGTTGCCCGAGGTCACGCTCTTCACCGCCATGCTGAGCGATGCGGTGGCACCATGAACCGGCCCCCACCCGTCCTCGTTTCCAGCGCCGCGAGCCACGTCGGGCTGGTGCGCAAACATAACGAAGACCGCTTCGTCGATCGCCCCGATGTCGGCCTCTGGGCGGTCGCCGATGGCGCTGGCGGCCATACCGCTGGCGAAGTGGCGGCACAGATGATCGCCGAGGCGCTGCAAGCCATCCCGCCCGGCCTGAATGCGGCGGCGATGATCGCCGAGGTGCGGCACCGCCTGGAGCAGACGCATCAGGCGCTGCGCGAGGCGGCGGCGGCGCGTGGGCCAGGGGTCATGATGGCCTCCACGGTGGTGGTTCTGTTGGCGCGCGAGACCCACTTCGCCTGTCTCTGGGCCGGCGATTCGCGCGCCTATCTGCTGCGCGACGAGGCCCTGCTGCAGATCACCCGCGATCACAGTCTGGTGCAGCAGTTGGTCGATGCCGGCACGATCAGCGCCGAGGCGGCCGAGCACCATCCGCAGGCCAATATCATCACCCGCGCCGTCGGCGCCGACGAGGCGAGCCTCGATCTCGACAAAGTCACCGGCGCGCTCGAGCGGGGGGATCGCTTTCTGCTGTGCAGCGACGGCATCAGCAAAACCCTGAGCGATACCGAAATCGCCATGTCGCTGGCGGGCGAGGCGCCGGTGCAGGATCTGCTGGCGGCAGCGCTCGCGCGCGGCGCGCCGGACAACATCACCGCCCTCGCCGTGCTGAACGAGGCACCGCCGATCGGCGGTTAGGGCATGATATGTTCGAGTTGAGTCTGCGCCGGCCCGCGCCCCCACCCGGCCACC
>DAHXNW010000221.1 GCA_027365195.1 Acetobacteraceae bacterium | reverse complement strand
CTCAGCCCCGAGGCGATCAACCAGAGCACCAGCGCGCCGATCAGGTTGAAGCCAAACACCGTCAGCACCATCGCCCAGCGATGCGGCATCATCGCCTTGTCCGGCAGGTCCGGGCGCACCACGGTCTCCAGAAACAATTGCTGGCGCTCTGCGTCGAGCTGCGCCGTCTCCAACGCCGTGACCGCCTGGGCGAGGGCGCGGATGGCGAAGGTGCGTTGCAGCATGAGCCGCTCATAGACCGCGACCTTGTCGGCCAGCCCGTCGGAATCGCTCGCCACCCGGCCGCGCTCCAGCGCGATCTGTTGCTCCAGCGCCGCCGCCTGGGCGCGCAGCGATTGCAACTGCGGGCTGTTCGGCGAATTGCTGCGCATCGCATCGATCTGCGCGCGCACGCCAGCGAGTTCGACGGCGAGCTTGCCGATCAACGTCACCACGATGCTCGAGGTTTTTTCCGGATCGAGGATGAGTTCGCGGTTGCGAAAGGCAGTGATCTCGATCTGATTGCGAATCCGCCGTTCCTCCGCCGAGGCGACCTCGGCCTTGGCCACGCGCACGGTATCGGCCTGCATGCGCGCGTTCAGCCGGTTCACCATATCCTCGCCGAGGGCCAGCATCTGCCGCGCCAGCAATTGCGCATCCTCGGCGCGGAATGCCTGCACCCGCAGGATGGTGAGGCCGCTGGTCTCGTTCACCACCACGCTCAGCATCCATTGGAAATAACGATAGAAGGATTCCTGCGAGCCGCCGAACAGTGGCGAGGGATAGCGGGCGATGAAATCGGCCCCCGGCCGATCGAAAATCGGGCGTAGATCGACGCGTGCCGCGAGCTGCGCCAGCGCGTCACGCGAGGTGAGGAAATCGCGCACGGCATAGGAATCATCCTGCGAGCGGGACATGCCGGCGAGTTGCATCAGCGCGTTGAGACCGCCCATCGCATTGGCCGGCTTGCTCGCCGTACGCAGAATGAAACGCGCCTCCGACACATAGCGATCGGTGGCGATCAGTCCGAAATAAAGGATGGCGAGCAGCGTCGGCAGAAAAATCAGGCTCGTCTTGAGCACGCTGCGCAGCGCGAGCCGCTGCAAACGCGCCGGCAACCACCAGCGCCGTGTCGCCGCCGTATCGCCCCACCCGGAAAGCCGCCCCGCGATGCCTGCCAATCCGCCCCCATCCTGCGCATCCCGCGCACCCACCCGCCATTCGCCGATCTCCCGCGAAGATCGATGGGCAAATGGCTGCATCTCTGGTATCATAATCAGCGGTTGAACGCCATGATGTTCTGCCCCCATGATGTCGCTTCCATGACAAGGCCACGCCATGTCCGCAGATGCCGAAGCCGAGACGAGCGAGAGTTGGGAACAGATTGTCCAGCTCGTCGCCCTCACGCGCGCCGCACCGGGAGAAATGTCGTTGCCGCCACCGCGCGGCGATACCGGGCGCTGGCGCGCGCTGCGGCGCTTTGGGCTGCTGGTGCTGCTGCCCACCCTGCTGTCCGGCGGCTATTTCGGCCTGCTCGCGCCGGAGCGCTATGTCAGCGAAGCCCGCTTCGTGGTGCGCAAGCCCGATGCGCCGGGCCACAGTGCGGCGCAGTCGCTCTCGATCGATCAGCTCCCGAAGGCCGCCGGCGGCGATGACGCCTATGCGGTGCGCGATTTCATCCGCTCGCGCGATGCGCTGCATCTGCTGCTCCGGCACGCCGATCTGCGCGGCATCGTCGCCACACCGGCGCGTGATCCGCTGTGGCATTTCCCTGGCTGGTTCACCGGGCGGACGGATGAGGATCTGTTCGATCTCTATCCCTCGCTGGTGACGGTCAATTACGAATCCTCGAGCGGGATCACCACGCTGCGGACCCAGGCGTTCACGCCCGAGGCGGCGCGGCGGATGGCCATGGTGCTGCTCGATGGCACCGAGGCGCTGCTCAACCGGATGTCGGCGCGCGCCGAGAGCGACGCGGTGGCGATCGCGGCGGCGGCGGTGACACGGGCACGTACCGCCTCGGATGAGGCGCGCGCGCGCACCACGGCGTTTCGCGAGCAGGAGTCGCTGGTCGATCCAACGGCGCTGTCGAAGACCGTGCTCTCCACCATCGAGCAATTGTCGCAGGATCTGGTGGAGAGTGCCGCCGAGCTCAACCTGATCCGGCAGATGTCAGGCTCCAGCCCGCAGATTCCCACGTTGCGCGCGCGGGTGGAGGCGTTGCAGCAGCAGATCGACCACGCGCGCGACACGCTCGCCGGGCGCAACACGTCGCTCGCGCCGCGCATCGCCGCATACGAACGGCTACGGCTGGAGCAGGAATTCGCCGACCAGAATTTGCTGCATATGGAAACTCTGCTGGAGACCGCGCGGATCGATGCATTGCGCCAGCACGAATACATCGAGCGCGTGGTGGAGCCGCATGCCGCCGACGAGGCGCGCTATCCGCGCCGGGTATTGTGGATACTCGGCACCGCCCTCGTCGGGCTGGCGCTGTTCTGGGCCTTCCGCCCGAACGATGCCGCGGCCCCGCGCGCCGGGCGGCACGCATGAAGCCGCCGGAGACCGCGCTCGCCACGCGCGCGGCACCGCCGCCGCTCGCCGAGGCGCCGTGCGGGCCGGAACGCTCGATCGCGGCGGTCGGGCTGGTGAAGGAATTCGCGACCGCGAGCGGGCCGCGACGGGTGCTCGACGACATCAATTTCCGCGTCCGCCCCGGCGAGCGGATGGCGGTGCTGGGCCGCAACGGGGCGGGCAAATCGACGCTGATCAAGGTGCTCGCCGGGCTGCAGCGGCCGAGCGCCGGCTATGTGCATCGCGGCCTGCACATGTCCTGGCCGCTGGCGCTCGGCGGTGGTTTCGAGGGCGAGATGACGGGCTATGACAACATGCGCTTCATCTCGCGCATCTATAAAACCCCGTTCGACAAAATGCTCGATTTCGTGCGCGATTTCGCCGAACTCGGGCGCGCGCTGTTCGAGCCGGTGCGCTTTTATTCCGACGGCATGCGCATGCGTCTCGCGATCGCCATCTCGCTCGCGGTCGATTTCGAGTGTCTGCTGATCGACGAGGTGATTCTGGTCGGCGACCACCGGTTTCAGGAAAAATGCCATCGCGAGATTTTCGGCAACCGCCAGCACTGCGGCATGATCCTCGCGGTACACGCGCTCGACGTGGTGCAGGATTACTGCACCCACGCCCTGGTGCTGAAGGGCGGCCGTGGCCGCGTGTTCACCGATGTGAAGCAGGCCTGCGCCACCTACGCGACGCTGTAGCGTAGCGAGTGCCTCGAGCCTGCGGAATTGCCAGCCCGCCGGCCGCGTGGCAAGCTTGCTAGGTGATTCCAATTCTGCCCTCGCGCCCCAACGTCTATACCGGCAATCCGCTCGATCGCGCGGCATCGCTGCGCGACGATGCCGGGTGGATCGCGGCGGCGGCGGCCGATGCCGGCTCGCTCGTGGTGCCGCTCTGGCGCGGGCAGGTTCTGGTGCGCGGCGAGCGATCGGAAGCGGTATTTCTGCGCGGCATCGATCCACGGGCGCTGGCCGGAGAGCGCGCCTGGGCGTTTCTCGGCCGCTGGCAGGAGCGTGCGGTGTTCGCCGCCGAACTCGGCGCCGATACCCCACCACCCGCTCTGGGCGGAGATGGCAGCTTCGTCGATCTGCGCGCCGCCGTCGCCAGCCTGCCGGCAGAGGAGGCGGCGGTGCTCGCGCATGCGCGCGCGCTGCTGCACTGGCGGGCGCGGCATCGCTTCTGCGGCTTCTGCGGCGGCGCCTGCGCGCCACGCAGCGCCGGCCATGTGATGGTCTGCGGGCAGTGCGATACCTCGCATTTCCCGCGCACCGATCCGGCGGTGATCATGCTGGTGGTGCGCGGCGAACACGCGCTCCTCGGCCACGCGCCACGCTTTCCCGCCGGCATGTATTCCACCCTCGCCGGCTTCGTCGAGCCGGGCGAGAGCCTGGAGGAGGCGGTGGCGCGCGAGGTGGCCGAGGAAACCGCCGTCCGTGTGGGCGCCGTGCGCTATCATTCGAGCCAGCCCTGGCCGTTTCCCGCCTCCGTCATGCTCGGCTTTCATGCCGAGGCGATGAGCGAGGAGATCCGCATCGACCGCACCGAGCTCGACGACGCCCGCTGGTTCAGCCGCGCCGCCTTGCGCGCCCCGCAGGCGCTCGGCATCAGCCTGCCGCGCGGCGATTCCATCGCCCGCCGATTGATCGAGGACTGGCTGGCCGCAGCGGGCTGAACGCAAATCAATCGACTGGATGCGTGGCAAGCCGATTAGGGTTGAGCAGCATATCGAGGCGCTCATCGCTCATCCCCAAGGTCTCGCGCGCCAACGCGCGGATGGTGCGCCCGCTGTCGAGCGCCGCGCGGGCGAGGCTTGCCGCGCGTTCGTAGCCGATCAGCGGCACCAGCGCGGTCACCGCGCCGACGCTCGCCTCGACATGGCGGGCGCAATTCTCCGGCCGTGCCACCATGCCGACGACACAGCGGGAGGTGAACACCCCGGCTGCATTGGCGAGCAGCGCGAGCGAGGCGAGCACGTTATGCGCGATCAGCGGCTCGAAAGCGTTGAGCTGCAACTGCCCCCCCTCGGCCGCGAGCGTTACCGCGAGATCGTTGCCGATGACCTGGAAACACACCTGGTTGAGCACCTCGGGGATCACCGGATTGACCTTGCCGGGCATGATCGAGGAACCCGGCTGCATCGCCGGCAGCATGATCTCGCCGAAGCCGCCGCGCGGGCCGGAGGAGAGCAGACGCAGGTCGCTGGCGATTTTCGAGAGTTTGGTGGCGATGCGCTTGAGCACGCCCGAGAACATGACGAAGCCCCCCATGTCCCAACTGGCTTCCACCAGATTACCCGACTGCACCAGCGCGTGGCCGCTGATCGTCGCCAGTTCGGCGATCGCCGCCGGACCGTAGCGCGGATCGGCATTGATGCCGGTGCCGATCGCGGTGCCGCCGAGATTGACCTCGCAGAGCAGGCGCGAGGCTTCCTGTAGCCGGGCGATGTCCTCGCGGATGGTGGCGGCATAGGCGCCGAGTTCCTGCCCCAGCGTCATCGGCACCGCATCCTGCATCTGCGTCCGCCCGAGCTTGACGATCGCCGCATTCGCTTGCGCCTGCACCTCGAAGGCGCCGGCGAGGCCATCGAGCGCCATGGCGAGTGGCGCGCAGGAGAGCAACACCGCGAGCCGCACCGCCGTGGGGTAGGTGTCGTTGGTCGATTGCGAGAGATTGACATCGTCGTTCGGGTGCAGCGCGTGATACGCGCCGCGCGGGTGGCCGAGCAGTTCGAGGCCGCGATTGGCGAGCACCTCGTTCATGTTCATGTTGGTCGATGTGCCCGCGCCACCCTGGATGACATCGACCGGGAACTGCGCCGCCCATTGCCCGTCGATCACCTCCTGGGCGGCGGCCTCGATCGCGCGCGCCTTTTCGGGGGCGAGCTTGCCCGCTGCCGCATTCACCCGTGCCGCCGCCTGCTTGACCATCGCGAGTGCGCGCAGCAGGGCGGGATGCTGCGCGATCGGCACACCGGAGATCGGAAAATTCTCGATCGCCCGCTGCGTCTGCGCGCCGTAATAGGCGTCCGCCGGCACCGCCACCTCGCCCAGACTATCGTGTTCGATGCGCCAGGCTGATTCCAGAGGGGGCATGGGCGGCGCTCCTGCTCAGATGTCGATCTCCAGCCCGACCGATACTGTCTGATTCGGTCTGATATGGAAATACTCCATCGGCGAGAGGCCGGTGCTGCCGAGAAACATGAAAATGCGCCGGCGCATGCGTGAAAGCCAGTTGCCGCGCTCGCTCTCCATCGGCTGCGGCAGATAGAACACCAGTTCCTTCCAGTTGATCGCGAGGCCGCTCCGCTTGGCCGCCTGCAACGCCGTGTCGAGATCGACCGGCTGCATGAAGCCGAAGCTGGCGCGCAGCCGGTGCAGCGACGGGGTGAGGGTTTCGATCTTCACCTGCTCGGCCACCGGCACCCAGGCGGTATCGACGTTATCGACGGTGATCAGCAGCACGAATTCATGCTGCACCTGCTGGCGCAGCCAGGCGTGGCGGCCGACCATCGGCACCCGGTCGGCCACCGGGGCGAGCAGCACGGCGGTGCCCTCCTGATGGCTTTTCCAGCCTTCCATCTCCTTCTGGAACTGCGCGATCGGCATCGCCCAGGTATCGAGCGCCTGGCGATAGCGCGGCCGCCCGTCGGTCCAGATCGCGGACAGGGTGAACACCACCAGCGCGATCGCCACCGGCACCCAGGCGCCATACAGCAGCTTGTCCAGATTGCCGCCGAGGAAGCCGAGATCGATGATCAGGAACACCGCCGCGATCGGCACGGCGAGCATGAGGTTCCAGTGCCAGACTTGGCGCATCACCAGATAGAACACCCCCGAGGTGACGATCATCGTGCCGACCACGGCGAGGCCATAGGCATAGCTGAGCGCCGCCGAGGAGCGGAAGCTGAGCACGATCGCGGTGCAGCCGATCATCAGGAAGGTATTGACCACCGGCATATAGATCTGCCCGCGCTCGGTCTTCGAGGTCTGCCGGATCAGGAAGCGCGGGCACAGCCCCATATGCACCGCCTGCTGGGTGAGCGAGAAGGCGCCCGAAATCAGCGCCTGCGAGGCGATGATGGCGGCGGCTGTGGAGAGGGCGACCATCGGATACAGCCCCCAATGCGGCACCAGCCCGAAGAAGGCGTTGTTGATCGCCTTCGGATCGGCGAGGATGAGACCGCCCTGCCCGAGATAATTCAGCATCAGCGCCGGCAGCGCGAGGCCGTACCAGGCGAGCAAAATCGGCTTGCGCCCGAAATGGCCGATGTCGGCGAACAGCGCCTCCGCGCCGGAGACCGCGAGCACCACGGCGCCGAGCACGTCATAGCCGGCAAGCCCGTGGCTCGCGAGGAAGCGCGCGCCATAGAGCGGATTGAACGCCACCAGGATCGCCGGGCGATGCAGCAGACCGTTCAGCCCGAGCACGCCGATGGTGACGAACCAGAGGCACATCACGGGGCCGAACAGCTTGCCCACCCGCTCGGTGCCGCGAGCCTGGATCAGGAACAGGCCGATCAGGATGGCGGCCGCGAGTGGCACCACGAACGGCTTGAACACATTGGTCGCGACATTCAGCCCCTCCACCGCCGAGAGCACCGAGATCGCCGGGGTGATCATGCCATCGCCATAGAGCAGCGCCGAGCCGAACAGCACGACGAACACCAGAAGACCGGGCCGGCGTGGCGAGCGGTCAATGGCGCGTCGGGTCTGCGGGTTGCCCTCGTTCTCGCGCAGCAGGCCGAGGAGGGCGAGCGTGCCGCCCTCGCCGTGGTGGTCGGCACGGAAAATGAACGTGAGATATTTCACGCACACCACCAAAATCACCGCCCAGAGGATCAGCGAGATGATGCCGATCACTGCTGCGTGATCCTGCGCGAGGCCCGGCGTTTCCTGGAAACACGCGGCCATCACATAGAGGCCGTCGGTGCCGATATCGCCGAACACCACGCCGATGGCCCCCAGCGCCAGCCAGGGCAGGCTCGCCTGGGCGGCCGATTTCACGTCGCTCATGCCGCGTCTCCTTCGAGCCTCGAATGCACACTACGCCCTCGCCGCCTTGCGCGGTCCCTCTCCAACGGCTGCACGGCTCAGCGGTTGCGCCGGCCGAGGCGGTCGAAAGCCAAGGCGAGGACGCCAAGCATTACGCCGAACGCGCAGAGCCAATGCCAGCCACCGTGCCGCCAGGCAACCCCGGCGCCCGCCGAACCGAGCGCGCCACCGGCGAACATGATGCCGACGAACAGCGTGTTGATGCGGTTGCGCGCTGGCGGACGCAGCGCATAGACCACCGCCTGGTTGGCGATCAGCGAGGCCTGCACGCCCAGATCGAGCAGCACGACGCCAAGGATCAGCCCCGGCAGGCCGGGAAGGGCGACAAACACCCCCCAGGCGAGCAGCACGCAGAGTATGCCAAGCCGGATGATCGGCTGCGGCCCGCGCCGGTCGGCGGCACGTCCGACCACCGGCGCGACCAGCACGCCAGTGGCGCCGAGCACGCCGAAGGCACCGGCGACGCCCGCCCCCAGATGCAGCGGTGGCGCCTGCAAACGAAAGGCAAGAGTGGTCCAGAAGGCATTGAACGCGGCGAATTGCGCCGCTTGCACCAGGCTCGCCCGGCGCAGCGCCGGCTCCTCGCGCAGTAGGGCGAGCAGGGATGCGAGCAGCGCGCCATAGCGGATCGCACGGCCCGGACCGCTCCGCGGCAGCAGCCGCCCCAGCAGCCCCGCGATCAGCAGTGCGATGCCACTGCCGAGCCAGAAAATGGCGCGCCAGCCGGCCTGCTCGGCCACCACCCCGGCGAGCGCGCGGCCGAGCAGAATGCCGGCGAGCACCCCGCTCATCACCGTGCCGACGACAGCGCCGCGCTCACCGGGGGCGGCGAGTTCGGCGGCGAACGGCACGATCATCTGGGCGATCGTCGCCGTCAGCCCGACCGCCAGCGAGGCGAGGATCAACGCCCGCGCATCCGGCGCCAGCGCCGCCACGGCGAGGGCCATCGCCAGCGCCAGGGTTTGCCAGAGGATCAATTTCCTGCGATCCAGCGTGTCGCCGAGTGGCACCAGCAGCAGCATGCCGGCGGCGTAGCCCGTCTGCGTCGCCGTCGGGATCAGCCCGGCGAGCCGCGCGCCGCCAGGCAACTGGTGTGCGATCAGCCCGAGAATCGGCTGGTTGTAGTAGAGATTGGCGACGGCGGCGCCGCTGCTGACGGCCATCGCGAGCGTGACCGTGCGCGTCAGGCGCGGCTTGGTGGCCGAATCGGACATGGAGCTGGCTCTCTGATCAGGAATGATGCGATGCAGCATGCACAGAGTAGGGGCGCTTCGGCGCGGATGCAAAAACCACGCGGCCACCAATGCCGCCCACGATGCTGAGCCTTGCGCTCAGCCTGCTCGCCGCCGTGTTCGCGGCCCTGGCCGCCGGCTTTGCGCTGGCCGCCTGGCGCGGCCACGCCGGGGCGCTGGAACGGCTGCGGCTATTCGGCGAACAGACGCTCGCCGGCCAGCGTAGCGAGGCGGACACCACGCGCGAGCGGCTGAGCGGCCTCGAGCGCGCCCTCACCACGGCGATCCAGACCAGCATGGCCGAGCCGCTGCGCCGCGCCTTCGGCGAGGTGACGAGCGGCCTCGGCGAGGTGAAAACCACGCTGGCCAGCGAGCAGGGTTCGCTGCGCCTCGCCCTCGCCGGGCAGTTCGCCGAGAATCGTACGCTGCTGGAGGGCAAACTGCGTGAATTGCGCGAAGGCAACGAGACGAAGCTCGCGGAGATCCAGAAATCCGTCAACGAGCAGTTGCAGGCCGCCGTCGCGACGCAGATGACCAACAGCTTCAACCGGGTGATCGACCAGTTCAACGCGGTGCAGAAGGCGATGGTCGATGTGCAGGCCGTGACCGCGCAGATCGGCGACATCAAGCGGCTGTTCTCGAACGTGAAGACGCGCGGCGGCTGGGGCGAGACGCAGGTGCGCGCGATGCTCGACGACGTGCTACCGGCGGGCAGCTACGAGACCAACCGCAAGCTGCGCGAGGACAGCGACGAGGCGGTGGAATTCGCCGTGGTGATGCCGATGCGCGGCACGGCGCGCACCTATCTGCCGGTCGATGCGAAATTCCCGGTGGAGGATTACGAGCGCCTGCTGGCGGCCGCCGAGGCCGGCGATGGCGAGGCCGAACGCTCCGCCCGGCGCGGGCTGGAGCAGCGCATCCGCCTCGAGGCGAAAAAAATCCAGGGCAAATACATCAACCCGCCGCTCACCGTGGAATTCGCCGTGATGTATCTGCCGACCGACGGCCTCTATGCCGAGGTCGCCCGCATCCCCGGCATGATCGAGGAAATCGGCCGCATCCATCGCGTGCTGGTGCTCGGGCCGAGCCTGTTCCCCGCCCTGCTGCGCACCATCCAGCTCGGCCACGTCACCCTCACGCTCGAACGCAAGGCCGACGAGGTGCGCGCCCTGCTCGGCGCCACCCATGGCGAGATGCTGCGGATGGACGAGGTGCTGGCGCGGCTCGGCAAGCAGGCCGGCACCTTCAGCACCACCATCGAGGCGGCGCGCCGGCGCACCCGCGCGGTGCAGCGCAAGTTGCGCGGCGTCGAGGCGACCGACGCCGGCGAGGCGGCGCGATTGCTGGAGATCGAGACGGAAGCCGGCGGCCCGGCGGATGATCTGGATTGAACGTGTCGTCCCATTCATGGGCCGATCCCTCGGCGCGTGATCCGCCCGGGGCTTGGCTTTCTGCCGCCAGCCTCTATCCTGCCGCGATGGCTGCGCCACTCCCCGCTCATCCCGATTGTCGTATCGAGTCCGCCGAGCCGGTCTGGCAGGGGCGGTTTCCGCTCTGGCGGGTGCGGTTTCGCCAGCGCCGCTTCGATGGCGCGCTCTCCGGCCCGCGCGAGTGGGAGTTGTGGCGGCGTGGCCGGGCGGTCGGCGTGCTGCCGTACGATCCGCGCGCCGATTGCGTGCTGCTGGTCGAGCAATTCCGCCTGCCCGTTCTTGCCGCCGGGTTCGACCCGATCAGTCTGGAAATCCCCGCCGGGCTGCTCGATGGGGCGGAGGCACCCGAGGCGGCGGCGCGGCGCGAATTGGCCGAGGAGGCCGGGCTTGCCGTCGGCCGCCTGCTGCCGATCGGCGATTACGTGCTCAGCCCCGGCGGCAGCGACGAGCGCGTGGCGATCTTCCTCGGCGAAATGGCCGCCCCGCCGGCCGATGCGGCCGGCCTCGCGGGCTTCGGCGGCCTGGCGGCGGAGGGCGAGGACATTCGCCTGCGCCTGCTGCCGGCCGCGCAAGCGATCGACCGCGCGCTGGAGGGCGGCATCGGCAATGCCGTCACCGCCATCGCCCTGCTCTGGCTCGCGGCCCGGCGAGAGTGGCTACGCACGCAATGGAGCACCCACGCATGACACAGACGATCGAGCCGCTGATCGATACCGCGACGCTCGCCGGGATGCTTGGCCGCGCCGATCTGGCACTGTTCGACGCGACGAAATATCTCCCCGGCGAAGGCCGCGATGGCGCGGCGGAATTTTTGCGCGCGCACATCCCCGGCGCGCGGTTTTTCGATATCGATCAGGTCGCCGATCCGGACACCGATCTGCCGCACATGGTGCCGAGTGCCGGGCGCTGCACCGCTCTGCTGCGCGGCCTCGGCATCGGGCGCGAGAGCATCGTGGTGTTCTATGACCAGAAGGGGATTTTCTCCGCGCCGCGCGGCTGGTGGCTGCTGCGGCTGTTCGGGCATGACCGTGTGGCGGTGCTCGATGGCGGGCTGCCGCGCTGGCTCGCCGAGGGGCGCGCGACGGAGGCGGCCGCACCGCCGCCGGCGACGCCGGGCGATTTCATCGCCACGCTGCGCGCCGGCTGGCTGCGCGGCATCGGCGACATGCTGGAGAATGTCGCAAGCCGGCGCGAGATCGTGCTCGATGCCCGCGGCGCCGCCCGCTTCGCCGGCCAAGCGCCGGAGCCGCGCCCCGGCCTGCCCGCCGGCCACATCCCCGGCAGCCGCAACCTGCCCTATACCGAATTGCTCGACGCCGAGGGCCGTCTGCTGGCGCCGACCGCCCTGCGCGCGCGCTTCGCCGCCGCCGGCATCGATGGCAGCCGGATGGTGATCACCAGTTGCGGCAGTGGTGTGAGTGCTGCCATCCTCACCCTCGCCATGGTGCGCGCCGGGCTGCCGCCGGGTGCGCTGTACGATGGCTCCTGGACCGAATGGGCCGGGCGCGCCGACACACCGAAGGACTCCGACACACCGAAGGAATGACGCGCCGCATGGACAAGCCGCCGCACCGCTTCGACACCCGCCTCTCGCACGCCGGCCGCGCCGGCACGCACGCGCTCGGCTTCGTCAACCCCGCCCTGGTGCGCGGCTCGACGGTGCTGCAACCCTCCTGCGCCGCCCGGCTCGAGGCCGGTGCGCAGCGGCTCGATCAGGCGCTGATCTACGGCGTGCTCGGCACGCCGACGCATTTCGCGCTGGAAGACGTGATCGCCGAGATCGAGGGCGGCAGCCGCTGTCAGATCGTCTCCTCGGGGTTGGCCGCCGTCACCACGCCGTTGCTCGCCTATCTCAAATCCGGCGACCACGCGCTGATCCCCGACAGCGTCTATGGCCCGACGCGACAGTTCTGCGACGGCATGCTGCGCGGTCTCGGCATCGAGACAACCTATTACCCGCCCTGCATCGATGCCGACGGCCTCGCCGCTCTGCTGCGCCCGAACTCTCGCGTGCTCTATCTCGAAAGCCCCGGCAGCCATACCTTCGAGGTGCAGGACGTGCCGGCGCTGGCGGCGGCGGCGCATGCGCGCGGGCTGGCCGTGCTGATGGACAACACCTGGGGCATCCACGCCTTCCAGCCGTTTCGCCACGGGGTGGACGTGTCGATCCAGGCGCTCACCAAATACGTCGGCGGCCATTCCGATGTGCTGCTGGGCGGCATCACCACCAACGATCCGGCGCATTGGGAGCGGGTGCGCACGGCGGCGATGGCGCTCGGCCAGTATGCCAGCCCCGATGATTGCTGGCTCGCCCTGCGCGGCGTGCGCACCCTCGGCGTGCGGCTGCGCCAGCAGATGCAATCGGGCCTCACCGTGGCGCGCTGGTTCGCCGAACGGCCGGAGGTGCTCCAGGTGCTGCACCCTGCCCTGCCCGGCGCGCCGGGGCATGCGCTCTGGCGGCGCGATTTCACCGGCGCGTGCAGCCTGTTCGGCGTCGTGTTCCAACCCGCCATCCGCGCCGAGGCGCTGCACGCGATGATCGATGCGCTCACCCTGTTCGGCATCGGTGCCTCCTGGGGCGGCTATGAGAGCCTCGCCCTGCCCAGCAGCACCATCGCGCGCAGCGTCTCCCCGCCGCTGCCCGGCCCGGCGGCGCGCTTTCACATCGGCCTCGAAGACCCCGCCGATCTGATCGCCGATCTCACCACCGCCTTTGCCCATCTGCGCGGCGGCGCATGAGCGAGCCGACACCCGCCCTGCCGGACGATCTTGCCGCCGCGCTGCGTTTCGATGCGCAGGGGCTAGTCGCCGCCATCGCGCAGCAGCATGACAGCGGCGAGGTACTGATGCTCGCCTGGATGAACCGCGCCGCCCTCGCCGAGACGCTGGCCACCGGCCAGGTATGCTATTTCAGCCGTAGCCGGGGCGGCCTCTGGCGCAAGGGGGAAACCTCCGGCCAGGTACAGCGTCTGGTGGAACTGCGCGTCGATTGCGATGGCGATGCGGTGCTGCTACGCGTCGCACAGAGCGGCGTCGCCTGCCACACCGGCCATCAGTCCTGTTTCTACCGCGCGGTACATCGAGGCGCGCTGGTGGAGATCGCGGCTCCGCTGATCGCGCCGGAGGTGCTCTATCCGCCGGCGGACTGAACGGCGGAGTTTGATAAAAATTTTAAGTTGCCGAAACGCCGACCGATAACAACTGTTTCACGTCACGACCAATAGGGAAGGAGCCAACTCATGCAGACCTCGCCAAATTCGCGCCGTGCCGTCCTCAAGTTCGGTGTTGCCGCTCTCACCGCTGGCGCCGCCGCGGCGGTCGCCACGCGCGCCTCGGCGCAGCAGGACAAGGTCGATCAAAAGACCGTGATGTATCAGGCGCAGCCGAAAGACGGGCAGAAATGCAGCACCTGCGTCAACTTCCAGGCGCCGAACGCCTGCAAGCTGGTTGCCGGCCAAATCAGCCCGGACGGCTGGTGTGGGCTGTACGCCGCCAAGCCGGCCTGACATTTCCCCTATACAATCCGATGACCGGTGGGTGGGTGGCTGATCCGCCCACCGGATAACGGCTGCGCGACCCCCGTCGTTGTGGGAAAGCTGATCGGCAGGCCGCGCGCGACGCGGGCGGCAAGGAAGCCGAAGCATTGCGCCTCCAGCGCATCGCCGTTCCAGCCGAGCGCCTCCACCGGTACCACCGGTGCGGCGAGCCTTTCGCTGAGCGCTGCCATGATCGCCGGATTATGCCGCCCGCCACCGCATACCAGCCAGCGCATCGGGGGCACCGGCAGTTTTGTACCAGCCACCGCGTCGGCGAGAAACGCGACCAGCGTCGCCGCGCCGTCGCCCGGCGAGAGCGCCGCCAGCCCACTTTTCGCCAGCGCCTCGTCGAAGGCCAGCCGGTCGAGCGATTTCGGTGCCGGTGCCGCGAAATAGGGCTGAGCCAGCAGCCGCGCCAGCACCGCCGCATCGACGCGCCCGGCCAACGCCAGCG
Organism: Acetobacteraceae bacterium; assembly: GCA_027365195.1. Lineage (GTDB taxonomy): Bacteria > Pseudomonadota > Alphaproteobacteria > Acetobacterales > Acetobacteraceae > DAHXNW01. Next base: position 704 of record DAHXNW010000221.1, on the reverse strand, counting down.
CACCTCCCCGATCGCACGCCTCTCCGGTATGGCGCATCGCCCAGTCGTCGAGCGGCCCGTTGCCAGGCCCGGTATCGCAGGCGAGCAGCGCGCCGTCCGCGCCGATATAGGTCAGATTGGCCACCCCGCCGATGTTGAGCACGACGAGCGGCAATACTTCCTCCCGCACCAGGGCGGCGTGGAACACCGGCGCGAGCGGCGCGCCCTGCCCGCCGGATGCGACATCGGCAGCGCGGAAATCATGCGCGACCGGCAGGCCGGTGGCCCGTGCGAGTGCTGCGGCATCGGCGATCTGCCAGCTCCGCCGGCGCGCCGGATCGTGCAGAATGGTCTGCCCGTGCAGCCCGATCAGATCGGCCGAAACCCCGAGCGCCGCCACCGCCTCGGCATGGCACGCCATCAGCCGGGCGGTGATGCCAGCGAGCCAGGGATCATCGGCGGCGAGCCTCGGCGCCGCATCGAGCAGCCGGCGCAGATCGGCGCGCAGAGCGGCATCGTAGGGCAGCGTGAGCGCCGGGCCGAAGCCCGCGATGCGTTCGCCGTCGGTCTCGATCCAGGCGGCATCCACCCCATCGAGCGAGGTGCCGCTCATCAGCCCGATGCAGCGCGGCATGGCTTTGTTCTCCCGCTTCGTGCTAGCCGATCACCCATCGCGGCCACGGGGATGGGTTATGGCGCAAAGCGACTTTCTGCACGAGGCCACG
>DAHXNW010000220.1 GCA_027365195.1 Acetobacteraceae bacterium | reverse complement strand
GCCTCCGCCTGCTGCCTCGACCGCCATCTCGCCGAGCGCCCCGATCAGGTGGCGATCATCTGGGAAGGCGACGCGCCGGGCAGCCACAAAACCATCACCTATCGCGCGCTGCACGAAGAGGTGTGCCGCTGCGCCAATGCGCTGCTCGCGCTCGGCGCGCGGCGCGGCGATCGGATCACCATCTATCTGCCGATGGTGATCGAGGCAGCGGTGGCGATGCTGGCCTGCGCGCGCATCGGCGCCATCCATTCGCTGGTGTTCGCCGGCTTCTCGCCCGACAGCCTCGCCGGGCGCATCCGCGATTGCGGGTCGACTTTGCTGATCACCGCCGACGAAGGCCGGCGCGGCGGCCGACGCGTCGCGCTGAAGGCGAATGTGGACACCGCCCTGCAAAGCTGCCCGGATGTCACGGCCGTTCTGGTTGTCGCCGTCACCGGGGCTGCGGTTGCGATGCAACCGGGCCGCGATCATGACTATGCGGCGATGTTGGCCGAGGCTTCGCCGGCATGCGCGCCGGCCGAGATGGCGGCGGAGGATCCGCTGTTCATCCTCTACACCTCCGGCAGCACCGGCAAGCCCAAAGGCGTGCTGCATACCACCGGCGGTTACATGGTGTGGGCGAGCTTCACGCATCATTACGTGTTCGATTATCAGCCTGGCGAGGTCTACTGGTGCACCGCCGATGTCGGCTGGGTGACCGGGCATACTTATATCGTCTATGGCCCGCTCGCCAACGGCGCCACCACGCTGATGTTCGAGGGTATTCCGAACTATCCCGACGCCAGCCGCTTCTGGCAGGTGGTCGATACGCATCAGGTCAACATCTTCTACACCGCGCCGACGGCGATCCGCGCGCTGATGCGCGAGGGCGAGGCGGCGGTGAAGCGGACCTCGCGGGCCAGCCTGCGCATCCTCGGCAGCGTCGGCGAGCCGATCAACCCCGAGGCGTGGCTCTGGTATCATCGCGTGGTGGGCGACGGGCGCTGCCCGATCGTTGATACCTGGTGGCAGACCGAGACCGGCGGCATTCTGATCAGCCCGCTGCCTGGCGCGGTGGCGCTCAAACCGGGGAGTGCCACGCTGCCGCTGCCCGGCGTGCAGCCGGTGCTGGTGAATGCAGAGGGGCGCGTGCTGGAGGGGGCGGCGGAGGGCCATCTCTGCCTCGCCGCCAGTTGGCCGGGGCAAATGCGTAGCGTCTATGGCGACCACGAGCGCTTCATCCAGACCTATTTCGCGACCTATCCCGGCTATTACTTCAGCGGCGACGGCGCCCGGCGCGACGCCGACGGCTATTACTGGATCACCGGGCGCGTCGATGACGTGATCAATGTCTCCGGCCATCGCATGGGCACCGCCGAGGTCGAGAGCGCGCTGGTGGCGCACCCCAAGGTGGCGGAGGCGGCGGTGGTCGGCTTTCCGCACGACATCAAGGGGCAAGGGATTTATGCCTATGTCACGCTGAAACTCGGCATCGAGCCGGACGAGGCGCTGCGGCGCGAACTGATCGCCTGGGTACGCCACGAGATCGGCCCGATCGCCGCACCCGATGCGATCCAGTGGGCGCCCGGCCTGCCGAAGACGCGCAGCGGCAAGATCATGCGCCGCATTCTGCGCAAGATCGCCGCCGGCGAGACCGACAGCCTCGGCGACACCTCCACCCTCGCCGATCCCGCCGTGGTGGACGAACTCGTCGCGCAGAAGCGGTAGTGGGTTCGTTTGACGCGGCACCGGGCGTTGCCTAATCTCTACGTTCGTTCGGTGCGAACAGACCGACGTCGCGCGCAGGCGCGGGAAACGTTTGCAGGAAATCCGCTACGATGAAACTGCTCATTTCGGTCAAGCGCGTGGTCGATTACAACGTCAAGGTGCGCGTCAAGGCGGACGGCACCGGCGTCGAGACCAATGGCGTCAAGATGTCGATGAACCCGTTCGACGAGATCGCCGTCGAGGAAGCCGTGCGCCTCAAGGAGAAGGGCGTGGCGAGCGAGGTCGTCGCGGTCTCGATGGGGCCGCCCGCCTGTTCGGAAACCCTGCGCACCGCCCTCGCCATGGGCGCCGATCGCGGCATCCTGGTCGAGACCGAGGTGGCGCTGCAACCGCTCGCCGTCGCCAAGTTGCTGCGCGCGCTCGCCGAGCGCGAGCAGCCAGGCATGATCATCCTCGGCAAGCAGGCGATCGATGACGACATGAACGCGACCGGGCAGATGCTCGCCGCCCTGCTCGGCTGGCCGCAGGCGACGTTCGCCAGCAAGCTCGCGATCGAGGGTGAGCGGGCGATGGTCACGCGCGAGGTGGATGGCGGGCTGGAGACGCTGGAATTGCGCCTGCCGGCGATCGTCACCACCGATCTGCGGCTCAACGAGCCACGCTACGCGAGCCTGCCCAACATCATGAAGGCGCGCAAGAAACCGATCGAGACGATCGCCCCGGCGGCACTCGGCGTCGATCCGGCGCCGCGGCTCGAGATCGTCAAAGTGGCCGAGCCGCCGAAGCGGCAGGGCGGCCGCAAAGTCGCCTCCGTCGCCGAACTGGTCGAAAAGCTCACGCAGGAAGCCAAGGTGATCTGACCCCATGACAGTGCTCGTTCTGCTCGACCACGACAACCACGCCATCAAGCAGCCGGCGCGCAGTGCTGTGGCCGCCGCAGCCAAGCTCGGCGAGGTGCATGGGCTGATCGTCGGCCATGACGCGGCTGAGGCGGCGGCGGCGGCGGCGCGGCTGCCCGGCCTTGCCAAGGTGCTGCACGCCGATGGCGAAGCCTATGCGCATGCCTTGGCCGAGCCGTTGGCCGATCTGCTGGTCTCGCTGGCGCCCGGCTATACGCATCTGCTCGCCGCCGCAACGGCCATGGGCAAGAACGTGATGCCGCGCGTCGCGGCCCTGCTCGACGTGCAGCCGATCAGCGATATCTGCGGCGTGGAGGACGGTGAGACCTTCATCCGCCCGATCTACGCCGGCAATGCGCTCGCCACCGTGCGATCACACGATGGCAAGAAGGTGATCACCGTGCGCGCGGCGAGTTTCGACCCCGTGGCCCTCGAAGGCGGCAATGCGCCGGTGGAAAGCATCCCCCCGCGCGATGCGTCCGCCCTCTCGCGCTTCGTCTCGACTGAACTCTCCAAGAGCGAACGCCCAGAGCTCACCGCTGCGCGCGTCATCATCTCCGGCGGCCGCGGCATGCAGAGCGGGGAGAATTTCCACCTGCTCGACCGCATCGCCGATCAGCTCAACGCCGCCGTCGGCGCCTCGCGCGCGGCGGTGGACGCGGGCTTCGTGCCGAACGACTATCAGGTCGGCCAGACCGGCAAGATCGTCGCCCCCGATCTCTATGTCGCCGTCGGCATCTCCGGCGCGATCCAGCATCTCGCCGGCATGAAGGATAGCAAAGTGATCGTCGCCATCAACAAGGACGAGGAGGCGCCGATCTTCCAACTGGCCGATTACGGGCTGGTGGCCGATCTGTTCAAGGCGCTGCCCGAACTCGCGGATGAACTGGAGAAGCCGCGATGAGCTTCTCCCTCGCCGGGTTGCAGGCGCGCGGCGAGGCACCGGCCGAGCTGCCGCCGATCGAGCGCGTGGGGGTGATCGGCGCCGGGCTGATGGGCAATGGCATCGCCCATGTCTGCGCGCTCGCCGGCCTCCGCGCGACGATACTCGACATCAAGCCGGAAGCGCTGGAGCGCGCGATGGCGGTGATCGACAAAAACCTCGACCGGCAGATCAAGGCCGGCAAGATCGACGCGGCCGAAAAAGCCGCTGCCCTGGCACGCATCGCCACCACCACCGACTATGCCGCCTTCGCCGATTGCGATCTGGTGGTGGAGGCGACGACGGAGAAGGAGGAGGTCAAGCGCGCGGTCTATAAGGTGCTGACGCCGCATCTGAAGCCGGCCTGCATGATCGCCTCCAACACCTCCTCGATCTCGATCACGCGGCTCGGCGCGAGCACCGACCGGCCGGAAAAATTCATCGGCATGCATTTCATGAATCCGGTGCCGATCATGCAACTGGTGGAGATCATCCGCGGCATCGCCACCGATGAGACGACCTTCCAGACGATCAGCGCGCTGGCCGCGAAGCTCGGCAAGACGACATCGGTCGCCGAGGATTTCCCCGCCTTCATCGTCAACCGCATCCTGGTGCCGATGATCAACGAGGCGATCTATGCACTCTATGAAGGGGTTGCCTCGGTCGAATCGATCGACACTGCCATGAAGCTCGGCGCCAATCACCGCATGGGGCCGCTCGAACTCGCTGATTTCATCGGGCTGGATACCTGTCTGTCGATCATGCAGGTCCTCTATGAGGGTCTCGCCGACAGCAAATACCGCCCCTGCCCGCTACTGGTGAAATACGTCGAAGCCGGCTGGCTGGGCCGCAAGACGGGCCGTGGCTTCTACGACTACAGTCACACCCCGCCACGCCCGACGCGTTAGGGCATGCCAAGTCCAAGCTGAGTCTGCGCCAGCCCGCACCTAATTTCTAGGCGTACCCTATGCATCATGCGCTCGCCCTGTTCTCCGGCGCGGCGGTCGGCTTCATCCTGGGGCTGATCGGCGGCGGCGGGTCGATCCTGGCGACGCCGCTGCTGCTCTATGTCGTCGGGCTGCGCGATGCGCATCTGGCGATCGGCACCGGCGCGCTCGCGGTCTCCTTCAACGCCTTCGTCAATCTGAGCGGGCACGCCCGTGCGGGCAATGTGCGCTGGCGCGAGGCGGCGCTCTTCGCCCTCGCCGGCTCGCTCGGCGCCTTCGGCGGTTCGACCCTGGGCAAGCTGATGGACGGCCAGCGCCTGCTGCTGCTGTTTGCGCTGCTGATGCTCGTCGTTGGCGGGCTGATGCTGCGCCCACGACGCGTCGGCGGGGAAAATACGGCGCCCTCGTCGGCGCCACTGCATGCGAGCGTGATCGCCAAGCTGCTCGGCGTCGGGTTCGCCGTCGGCGTGCTATCGGGCTTCTTCGGCATCGGCGGCGGCTTTCTGATCGTGCCGGGGCTGCTGCTGGCGACCGGCATGCCGCTGTTGCAAGCGATCGGCACCTCGCTGTTCTCGGTGGGCTGCTTCGGGCTGGCGACGGCGGCGAATTATGCCTGGTCCGGCCTCGTCGCCTGGATCGTCGCCGCCGAATTCATCGCCGGCGGAATTCTGGGCGGCTGGTTCGGCTTGCGGCTGGCAATCCGCCTCTCCACCGGCCGCAATGCACTGAATCGGGTGTTCGCCGGAGTGATTTTCCTGGTTGCCTTCTACATGATTTACCGCATCCTGAATCCCGGCACCGCTTGACCGGAGCAGGGTGGGGCCATCAGGCGCATTTCACGCTTCCTGGCGAAACGCATCGGCGATCCGCCGCACCCGGCCAGCCGCATCGACCAGCAGAACATCGAAGCGCACGCCCGCCTGCCCCCATTCCGGGTGTTCGGCGAGGATCTGTTCGGCGGCAGCGAGCAGCCGGGCACGCTGGCGCGCCCCGAGCGCAGCCGCCGCCGTCGCGAGGCTCGGGCGCGCCTTCACCTCGATGATCGCGAGCAGCCCGGCACGCTCGGCCAGCAGATCGACCTCGCCGGCCGCGGTGCGCAGCCGGCGGGCCAGAATGCGCCAGCCATCCTGCTCGATGGCTGTCGCCACCGCCGCCTCCGAGGTGAGGCCGAGGCGCCAGGCGCGGCTGCCGCGCGCCGCGCGGGGGGTAAGCGTTGGCGTTACGGCCAAGGCGTCTGGATCGAGGCCGGGCCGCCCGGCATCGCGAGCGGCGGCTCGGCCGTCAGCCGGCCATCCTGCCAGCGAAACACCGAGATGGTGTGATCGCGCATGTTCTGCACCAGGATCACCCGGCCGTCGCGCGAGAAGGCGATGCCCTGAGACCAGCCGCCCACCGATGCCTCGGCGACCTTGCGCAGCCTCGTGCCGGCGGTGGCCAGCGCATGCGGCGGTGTCGTGCCGAGCGCGAACAGCGTCAGCACGCCGCCCTGGTGATGGAATGGCGTGCCGGGCGGCTGGATGGTGCCGTTCAGCGAATTGACCGCGACGTATTGACCGTCCGGTGAAAACCGTACCCCCTCCGGCCCGTTCGGCACCGCCGCCGTGTCGATGGTGCGCGGCGGGTTGGCGGTGAGGTCGATCAGGCTGACGCTGTCCGTATCCCCATCGCCACGGCCGATATTGGTAACGGCGGCGAGCGTGCCGGCGGCATTCACATCGAGCGTATCGGGGGCGATGCCGGTGGTGAGCGGGCGCGGATCGAGGCTGAGCTGCGTGCCGTTGACATGCAGCACGCTGATCTTGTTATCCCCGGCGCGGCTGACCATGGCGATGCTGCCGTCATGCGAGAAGCCGAGACCGGCGGGCAGCGCCTTCGGATTGTCGAGTGCGAAGGTGCCGGCCGGCACCAGCCGGCGATCCTCGATCGAAAACACCGAAATCGTCCCGGCCAGCCGGTTCACCACCAGCGCCACCTTGCCACCCGGCGCGATGCGCACCGTGGTCGCGCCGGCACCAGCGTGCAATTGCTGCACCAGTTGCGGCGGATTGCTGCGCAGATCGATGACGGAGACCCGGTCGTCCGGCACCGCGCGGTCGGGAGCGGTGGCGTCCGCGCGGGTCGAGGAGGTGACGATGGCGAAGCTCTCGTCCGGCGCCACGGCAACCGCCATCGGCGGGCCGATGTCACTGAACGGCACGTCGATGGTGGCGCGCAGGCGCGGATGGTCCTGCGCCATGTCGATCACCGAGACGTTATCGGGTTTCGGGTGCAGGGCGCCGACCGATTTGCCGCCCTCGACGGTGGTGTGATTGTCGTTGGCCGAGAGAATGACATCGGCGCGCGCCGGCGCCATGCCAAGCGGCAGGGTGGCGAGCAACAGGGCGATCACGCGGCGCCGCGTGGTAATGACGTGTTTCATGAACCCTCCCCAGATCCCGCCGGCATGATCCGGCGTGGTGGGCCAATCATGCGCCCGGATCGGCCTCAGGGCCAAGGGGTGGCGATGGAGGCCGGGCCGGCGCCGAGCGAGAGCGGGGCTGCCGCCGCCAGCTTGCCATGGCTCCAATGCAGCACGGAGAGCGATTTCTCCACCATGTTCTGCACCACGATGGTGGCGCCATCGCGCGAGAAGGCGACCCCCTGCGACCATTGGCCGACTGGCGCCTCGGCGATCTGGCGCAGCAACGGCTGCGGCATCTGCTGATCGCCATGCGTAGCACTCACCGCGAACAGCAGGAGCCGGCCATGGGCGTGATGGAACGGCGTGTTCGGCAAATTCGTCGTGCCATTCTGCGCCACCACGGCGAGCGTCTTGCCGTCGGGCGAGAAGGCCAGCCCTTCGGCGCCGTCCGGCACGGCCATGACGTCGATCGCGCGCATCGGCGTGGTGCCGAGCGGATCGGGGGTGAGATCGATCAGGCTGACGCTATCCACATCGCCGCCGTCCCGCCCGCTATTGACGACCGCCGCCAGCGTACCGGCCGGATTGACCGCCATCGCCGCCGGCCCGACGCCCGTCGTGATGCTATGCGGATCGAGCAATACCGTCTGCCCGACGATATGCAGCACCGAGACGCGATCGTCCCCAGCGCGGCTGACCAGGGCGATCTGCCCGCCATGCGCGAACACCACGCCACTCGGCATCGCGTTCGGGTTGCCAAGGTCGAGCTTGGGCAGCGGTTGCAGGCGATGATTGGCGATGGCGAAGGCAGAGATCGTTCCCTCCACCCGGTTGGCGACCAGCGCCAATTTGCCGTCCGGCGCGATCGCCACCGCAGCCGCCCCGAGGCCGGCGGTGAGCCGCTGCGCGATGACGGGCGGGTTGGCGCTGAGATCGATCAGCGAGAGCCGGTTGTCGGGCACCAGCGCCTCGCTATGCACCAGCCCGGCCTCGGTGTAGGAGCCGCTCCAGGCACCATCGCCGGCACCGCTCTGGCCCGGCGGGGAGCCGGGATCGCCTGCGCCGGTGAGCGCCTGCGGGCTTGCCTTGGTCGCCGAGGCGATCAGCGCGAAGCTGTGGTCCGGCGCGATCGCCACCGCCATCGGCGGCCCGATGACGCTGCCGGGAGCGTCGATGCTCGCCACCACGCGCGGATGCGCGCCGAGGGCGATGAAGGAGACGGTATCGGGCGGCGCGTTCGGCGCCGTCACCACCCGTCCATCCTGCAGCACGCTATGATTATCGTTGGAGGAAATCGCCAGATCGGCTGCTCGCGCGGCGGCCGGCAAGGCGAGCAACAGGGCGGAGGCGATCAAGCGAGCGGCGTGCGTGCGCGGCATCGGCTACGGTCTCCCATGCAGATTGCGCTGTGAGAGGTAGCAGCCGGCACCGCCAGCCGGAAGGCCGGCGCGATTACAATTACGCAACGCGGGCGCTGCTCACCGCCGATACGGCAGCGGCAGCAGGGCGCGGATGGGGTATTTCAACAGCCCGGCGTCGGTCGGCACGATCACCCAGCTCGCCGGGCTGAAATCGAGCAGCATTTCGCGGCAGGCGCCGCAGGGCGAGACCACCGCGACTTCCTGCGATGCCTCCTCCGGCTTCGGGTAGCGCACGGCGACGGCGAGAGCGACGCTGCCATCGCCATCGAGCACCGCGCGGCCGAGGGCGATCGCCTCGGCGCAGATCTGCAACCGTCCGACCGTGGCGCCCAGATGCAGCCCGGTCCACAGCCGCCCGTCGGCACCGCGCAGCGCGGCGGCGACGGTGTGCCAGAACGGGCGGTAATGCCGGCGCAGCACGGCGCGGGCGGCGTCGATCAGCTCATGGTCCTCCGGCTCCAGCGGCAGCGCCACGGCGAGGACGGGCGGCTCATTCAGCGGCGTCGGCCTCCTCGCCCGCTTCCGGTGCGGCGAGCATCGCATTCGCCACCACGCCGGCCTGCTCGCGCACCCGCCGCTCGATGGTCTCGGCAACCGCCGGATGGTCGCGCAGAAACTGCTTGGCGTTCTCCCGCCCCTGGCCGATACGCTGGCTGTCGTGGCTGAACCAGGCGCCGGATTTCTCCACCACCCCGGCCTTGACGCCGAGATCGACCAGCTCGCCCACCTTGCTGATGCCCTCGCCGTACATGATGTCGAACTCGACCTGGCGGAACGGTGGCGCCATCTTGTTCTTCACCACCTTCACCCGCGTCTGATTGCCCACCACCGTCTCACGGTCCTTGATCTGGCCGATGCGGCGGATCTCGAGACGGATCGAGGCGTAGAACTTCAGCGCGTTGCCGCCGGTGGTGGTCTCCGGATTGCCGAACATGACGCCGATCTTGAGGCGGATCTGGTTGAGGAAGATCAGCATGGTGTTGCTGCGGCTGACGCTGCCGGTGAGCTTGCGCAGCGCCTGGCTCATCAGGCGGGCGTGCAGGCCGACGTGGCTGTCGCCCATCTCGCCTTCCAGCTCCGCGCGCGGCACCAGGGCGGCGACGCTGTCGATCACCAGCACATCGACCGCGCCGGAGCGCACCAGCGTATCGGCGATCTCGAGTGCCTGCTCGCCGGCGTCCGGCTGGCTGATCAGCAGATTGTCCACATCGACGCCGAGCTTGCGGGCATAGCCGGGATCGAGCGCGTGCTCGGCATCGACGAAGGCGCAGGTGCCGCCGAGCTTCTGCGCCTCGGCGATGGCGTGCAGGGCGAGCGTGGTCTTGCCCGAACTCTCCGGGCCATAAACCTCGATGATGCGCCCGCGCGGCAGGCCGCCGATGCCCACCGCCATGTCGAGCCCGAGCGAGCCGGAGGAGATCACCTCGACCTGCTCGCTGGCACTGCGCGCGCCCATGCGCATGATCGAGCCCTTGCCGAACGCCCGCTCGATCTGCACCAGGGCGGCGTCGAGCGCCTTGTTCTTATCCATCGGCGATTATCCTCACTCTGAATCCCGGTCATGCTCCCCTGCCGCGTGCAATACACCCAGGCTTTTGCGCGGGCGACTCGCGGCGGAACGTCGGAACAGTCTCACAGGTATAGAACGAAACCGCAACTCGCGCGTGCGGCCTTCCGTGGCGCGCAGCCAAGCGATAGCGAAACAATCGCGCCCGGGCAACCATCCGGCGTCCGGCGCGTTGGTGCATCGGGGCAGCAGGCCCACACAGGAGACCACCATGCTCCAGCACAACTCAGCACACCGCACACGCCGCGCCGCGCTCAAGAGCGGCTTTGCCACGCTCACCGCCATCGGCGTATCCGCGATCGCCATACGAACGGAGGCGCAGACCGCCAAAGCCGCGCCCGCCACCGTCGCTTATCAAACGAAACCCAACAACGGCTTGGCGTGCTTCAAATGCGCGCAGTTCATCCCATCGAACGCGTGCAAGGTGGTGTCCGGCAACATCAGCCCGAACGGGTGGTGCAAGCTCTACGCGGCGAAAAACGCCTGATCCACCGGCCCGGGCTGAAGGTGCGGAACACTACTTCAGGATGATCTCGACGCGGCGGTTCTGCGGCTCGCGCACGCCCTTGGCGGTGGGCACCAGCGGGTGGCTCTCGCCGAAGCCCTGCACGTCGATCGCATTCTGCGGCACGCCGTCGCGAACCAGTTCGGCGGCAACCGTCTGCGCCCGCTTGACCGAGAGCTTCTGGTTGTAGGCCGGGGTGCCGGAGAGATCGGTGTAGCCGTTCACTTCGATGCGCGTATAGCTCACGTGCGTCGAAGCCTGCGCCGCCTCGGCGATGATCTGGCGGGCGCGATCGGTCAGATCGGCGCGATCCCAGTCGAAGAACACCAGATAGGTGCGCGCGGGCGCCGGCGCCGGTGAGGCGACCGGCGCGAGCACCGGGGCCGGCGGCGGTGGCGGCGGGGCCGCGCCGAAAGCGTAGCGCACACCGAGCAGGAATTCATGATTGAATTCGTTGCCGATGGTCACGGCGCCATGCAGCGTCGTGCCGTTCACCGTGGTGGTCGCCGGGATCGAGGGCTGCGGATCGAGCACGCCGACGAGGCGGTATTCGGTGGTGAGCGCAAGCCCCGGCACGGCGTGGATCGGCCAGGAGATACCGACGATGCCCTGATAGGCGAAGTTGCTGCTGGTGCCGTTGGCGGTGAGCGGCGTGCCGCGCCCGGTGGAGGTGAGGTTGTTCAACTGTGTCCACTCATCGCCGAGGCCGACGCCGATATAGGGATACATGAACGACAGGCCGACGTTGAAATCATACAGCGCATTGGCGAACACCCCGTAGCCATACTGCTCGCCTTTGGCCGAGATCGAGGTTGCATTGGAGACGCCGTTGAGCGCGTGATTGAGATACTGGCCTTCGACCTCCAGCCGAAAACCGTCGCCGAGGCCATAGCCGACGCTGGCCAGACCGACGAAGCCGAGGCCGGCGTTATTGTAGTCGGGATGCGAATACCCCGCGCCGAGCCCGCTCACCTGAAGCGTCTCGGCTTGTAACAGCGTGGCGCCGACGCCGCCGGCGACATAGAGGCCGGTGATCGGCTGCGCACGGGCCGCCCATGGGAAGGCGAACAACAAGGCGGCAGTAGCCGCCACGGGATATCGGAGTTGGGCCACGGTTTCCTCACAATGGTTAAATCACCGAGGTGAAGTGGGGGCCATTTGCATTTGCGCAATGGATGAATTCGCTGTCATCCGCGCCTCGGCAGCATCAAGGGGGTGTGGCGGGGTCCGCCAGCAGATTGCCGCCCGGCGCGCCGCGCAGCACGCTGCCGCCATCCGGGTTGAGCAGCGAGGCCGCCGGGTCGCCATGCAGCACGTCATGCGGCAGAGAGGGTGTGTCGGCCTGGCAGATTGTGCCGAAGGGCGAGACGTCGTTCAGCCCGCCGATGCCGACGAAACCGCCGCCCGGCATGCCGACGAAGGGGGTGAGGCTCATGCTCTGCCCCGGCACGGCCGGCGCCTCCGGGCAATCGGCCGGCAGCGGCGCCTGCGCGCGCGCCGCGTGGCCCAGCAGCAGCACCGCGATGAACCCGAGCCTGCGCACAACATCCCTCCCGCCGGACCGGTAGGATGATGCCGGAGGATTGCTAACGATCGATTACCCACTCACCCCGAAAGCAGCGTGCGCACCGCCTCGCGCCAGTCGAACAGCCGCAGCAGAACGCGCAGCGCCGGCCCGCGCGGGCCGGTGAGTTGCGGATCGCGCGCCAGCAGCAAGGCCGCCTCGCGACTCGCCATGTGCAGCAGATCGCCGTGGTCGCCCGGATCGGCGAGGCGGAAGCCGGGCAGGCCGGACTGGCGCGTGCCGAGCAGATCGCCGCCGCCGCGCAGGCGGAAATCCTCATCGGCGATCAGAAATCCGTCGTCGGTATCGCGCAGCAGCTTGAGTCGCGCGCGCGCCGCCGCACTCGGCGCATCGTCATGCAGCAACAGGCAGAAGCTCGCCTCGGCGCCACGCCCGACGCGCCCGCGCAACTGATGCAACTGCGCGAGGCCGAAGCGCTCGGCCTGTTCGATCACCATCACGCTCGCCTCGGCGACATCGAGGCCGACCTCGATCACCGTGGTCGCCACCAGGAGCCGGGTGCGTCCGGCGGCGAAATCGGCGAGGGCGGCGGCACGCTGCTCGGCTTCCTGGCGACCGTGCGCGAGACCGACGCAATCGCCAAAGACGGCGCGCAGCGCGGCATGGCGCGCCTCGGCGGCGGCCAGATCGAGGCTCTCGCTCTCGGCCACCAGCGGACACACCCAATAGACGCGCGCCTCGCGCGCCAGCATCCGCCCGATCGCGGCGATGACCTCGGGCAGCGTGGCGAGGGCATGCAGCGTGGTGCGCACGGGCTGTCGCCCGGCCGGCTTGCCGGTGAGCCGGCTCACCGCCATCTCGCCCCATTGCGTCAGCAGCACGGTGCGCGGGATCGGCGTCGCCGTCATCACCAGCACATCGCTCTGGCTGCCCTTGGCGCCGAGCAGGAGGCGCTGATGCACGCCGAAGCGGTGCTGCTCGTCGATCACCGCGAGCGCCAGATCGGCGAAGGCGACGGCGTCCTGAAACAGCGCATGGGTGCCGATCACGAGCGGCAGCGTGCCATCGGCGAGGCCGGCGAGCAGCCGCTTGCGCGCCGCCCCCTTCACCGCCCCGGTGAGCAGCCCGACCGGCACCGGCGCCAGCGCCGCGAGCGTGCGATGGTGCTGGCGCGCCAGCAGCTCGGTGGGCGCCATCAACGCCGCCTGCGCCCCGGCTTCCACCGCGCGCAGCATGGCGAGCAGCGCGATCAGCGTCTTGCCGGCGCCGACATCGCCCTGCAGCAGCCGCAGCATGCGCCGAGGGGCGGCCAGATCGGCGTCGATCTCGGCCAGCGCCTGGATTTGCGAGGCGGTGGGCGGATGGCCGAAGCGGGCGAGAGCGGCGTCGCGCAGCCGGCCATCGCCGAGCAGCGCGCGGCCCGGCCGGGCGCGCAGCCGGGCACGCACCAGGGCGAGGGCCAGTTGATTGGCCAGCAATTCGTCATAGGCGAGCCGCTGCCGCGCGGCGGGCACGGGCAGGGTCTCCGGCGCCTGCACGTCATGGAGGGCGGCGGCGAAGCCGGGCCAGCCCTCGCGCTTCATCAGCGCCGGATCGTGCCATTCCGGCAGCTCGGGCAGCCGGTTCAACGCCTGGCCGATGGCGCGGCGGATCTGCCAGCCGGCGAGGCCCGCGGTGGTCGGCCAGACCGGCTCGACCGCCGGCAGCAGAGCGGCGCGCTCGGCGGGTTGCAGATGCTCGGGATGGGTGATCGCCACGCGACCGCCGAAGCGCTCGATGCGGCCGGACACCAGGAGGCGGGTGCCGGGGACGAGTTGCGTGATGCGCGGCGCCGGGCGGAAGAAGACCAACTCGCCAAAGCCGCTGCCATCGCCCACGATCACCCGCCAGGGTTGCCGCGCGCCGCCGGGCGGCTCGTGGCGGATCACCTCCAGCGCAAGCGTCGCCACCTGCCCGGCCTCGGCCTCGCGCAGGCTGGGACGGGCGCGGCGGTCGATATAGCTCTCCGGCAGATGGAACAGCAGATCGCGCAGCGTGGCACCGCCGATCGCCCGGCCGAGCAGGCGGGCAAGCGTCGGCCCGACCCCGGGCAGGGTGGTCAGCGCGGCGGCAAAGATATCGAGGGACGTTTCGCTCACCGGGGGTTTATCGGGGCATCCGGCCGGTAAGGCCAGATGCGCGGCACTTGCATTTCTTCGCGCAACCCTGGCGCACCGCGCGCGGATGGCCCACATATGAGTGATGAATCGCAACCATGCCGCGCCGATCGAGATCAATGCCGCAAGCGACGGCTCGATCGCCTATCTGGTGACGGCCGCCCCCTCGGCGCTGCCGGCGGTGCGTGCGCGCGACCTCGCGGCGGCGTGGGAGGCGGCGCGCGACGCGGCGCTGGAGGAGCGGCCCGGCCCGGTGCGCGGCTTTCGCTTCCGCCACCCGGATGGGCGGATCACCGCGCTCGCGCTCGCCGACCGCGATGCGCGCTGCTGGGCCGGCGCGATCGAGCGGCAGGTGGGACTCGGCGACATCTATGGCCTCTCGCTCTGCCTGCGGCTGCTCGCGCTGGTCGATCTGCTCGCCCGGGCGCGCTGGATGGCCGGGCTGCTCGCCTTGGGGCGCGAGGGGGCCAGCCTGCATCCCGCGCTGCTACGCACCGCCGCCAATGAACCGCTGGGCGAGATGGCACGTTTCGATGAGGCGGGCTTTTACCAGCATCTCGCGCCGTTCATACCCGCCATTCAGGGAGCCTCGTCATGATCCGCCGCACAGCCCGCCTCCTGTCCGCCACCACCGCGCCGGCGTTGTTGTTCGCCGCCCTGACGGTTTCCGGCTGTTCGACCACGCCGCCGCTCTCGGCGACCGATCAGGCGATCTCGGATGCCTGCCATCACCACGCCGATGTGGTCTATAACAATGAAAATCCCGGCGCTGCCTATCGCTCCGACATTTTTCAGTCGAACAGTCAGAATTCCAATTTTGGCGTGACCGGCAAGAGCAGTGACGTGCCGTCCGCCGGGCTGTCGCAGAGCTATGAGCACAACCAACTGGTGAACGACTGCCTGACCGGCAACGGCCTCGACAAACAGGCGCCGATGAGCCGCGACATGAGCACCAACGGTATGTAAGAGCGGCTCCGGCTCGCACCCCCGCTTGCCCGGGCTTCGGCCTGCCCGTAAAGCTTGTGCTTTTGGTGCAGGAGGCAGCCCGATGAGCAAGATCGTCCGTAACGCAGCGAATCGCATTCTCTCGAAATCCGTCGAATACCATGGCTTCGTCTATCTCGCCGGCGTCGTCGCCGAGACGCTGGATGGCGACATCGAGGCGCAGACGGGTGAGGTGCTGGCGCAGATCGATGCGTTGCTGGAAAGCCACGGCACCGACAAAACCCGCCTGCTGCAAGCGCAAATCTGGCTGAAAAACATTGCCGATCGCGGCGCGATGAACGAAGTATGGTCGGCATGGCTGCCAACCGGCATGGCTCCCGCGCGTGCCTGCGTGCAGGCCGATCTCGCCGATAGCCGCATGCTGGTGGAGATCATGATCACCGCGTGCAAATAAGTGCAAATAACCCGCCAAACCCCGACTCGCGTGCAGCGGAACTGGTTGAATAAGGGTTATTTAGGAATTTCATCCTAAATTGCAGGTTATCCACACGGTAAACTCGGCAATCGAGCGCCTCGCCGTGCGGAAACGGCATTCGTGGGTTGCCATTGTTACAAGCCTGTAGCCTAATTTGATCTGTTACGGCACTTGGCAATGGGGGCCTCTCGGCATGATGGACTGGCAGGCGGGTTATAAATTCTGGGTATTGGGTTCGGTGATGGCGCTCAGTTTGCCGCTCAATGCCATGATTGCCAGCCCTGCCGCCGCCGAGCCCATCAACAAGCAGCCAGCCGTGCATAGTCGCGTGGCTGGTGGACACGGCAAGGGGCACACCGGCGCACACCGCGTGCGTCTGGCCGGAGCCATCCGCAAAGCCGGCCGGCGCCGCCTGCATTACGTCGCCTTTCGCCACTTCCTGCAATGCGTGCCCTTCGCGCGGGCGCAATCGGGCATCGCCTTGCGCGGCAATGCCGTCACCTGGTGGGATCAGGCAGCCGGCGTCTATGCGCGCGGCAACGTGCCGGAGGCCGGCAGCGTGCTGAATTTCCGCGCCAACCGGGTGATGCCGCTCGGCCATGTCGCCGTGGTGCGCCAAGTGGTCGATTCGCGGCAGATCCTCATCGATCAGGCGAACTGGGCGACCCACGGCGCGGTGAGCCGCCATATTTCAGTGATCGACGTCTCCCCCGCCAATGACTGGAGCGCGGTGCGCGTGCAACTCGGCGGCAATGGCGCCTATGGCAGCATCTATCCCACCTACGGCTTCATCTACGACCGCCCGGCCAATGACGGCGTCGAGACCGCCACCAGCGGGCCGGCCGACGCCACGGCGCAGCCTGCGGCCGACGAGGTTGCCGAAGCTCCTTCCGGCGCCGGCATGGAGCCGATCGTGAACGATGCACCGGCGCGTGACCTGCAGTAAAACCTGGATTCCTGGCTAACCTACAAGGCGTTCGCCTCTCTGGTTCATTGCCGCTTGCCTTCGAGCGGCCGCACGGGCAAGCATGCGCGGCGGCTTGAAGGAGAGAGCAGTGCGCATTGCAATCATCGGTGGCGGCTATGTCGGGCTGGTCTCCGCCGCCTGTTTCGCCGAATTCGGCGTCGAGGTGGAGGTCGTCGAGGCGGATGCCGACAAGCTCACGGCCTTGCAGGCCGGCCGTAGCCCGATCTATGAGCCGGGGCTGGACCGGCTGCTCGATGACAACATCCGCGCCGGCCGGCTACGCTTCACCGCCGATCTGCCCGCCGCGGTGCAGGGGGTGGAGGCGGTGTTCATCGCCGTCGGCACGCCGACGCGGCGCGGCGATGGCCATGCCGATCTCACCTTCGTCTATGCGGCGGCGGCGCAGGTGGCGCGCGCGCTCACCGCACCAGCGGTGATCGTCACCAAATCGACCGTCCCGGTCGGCAGCGGCCGGCGCATCGCCGAGATCGTGCGCGCCAATGCGCCGGCGCTCGATTTCGACGTCGCCTCGAACCCGGAGTTTCTGCGCGAGGGCAGCGCGATCAACGATTTCATGCGCCCCGATCGGGTGGTGATCGGGGCCGAGAGCGAGCGCGCGCGCGACGTGCTCCGCCGGCTCTACCGACCGCTCTATCTAATCGAAACGCCGATCCTGTTCACCGCGCTCGAAACCGCCGAGCTGATCAAATACGCCGCCAATTCCTTCCTGGCGATGAAAGTGACCTTCATCAACGAGATGGCCGATCTGTGCGAACGCCTCGGCGCCGACGTGCATGACGTGGCGCGTGGTATCGGCATCGACGGCCGAATCGGGCGGAAGTTCCTGCATCCCGGCCCCGGCTTCGGCGGTTCCTGCTTTCCCAAGGATACCCTCGCGCTCGCGCGCATCGCGCAGGATGCCGGCGCGCCCTCGCGGCTGGTGGAAGCGGTGATCGGGGTGAACGAGGCGCGCAAGGCGGGCATGGCGAGCCGCGTCATCGCCGCCTGCGGCGGCTCGGTGCGCGGGCGCTGCATCGCCCTCCTTGGCCTCACCTTCAAGCCGGAGACCGACGACATGCGCGACAGCCCGGCGATCCCGATCGCGGCACGGCTGGCCGAGGAGGGGGCGCTGCTGCGCGTGTTCGACCCCGCCGGCATGGCGGCGGCCCGCCCGCTGCTGCCCGAGCCGCTGATCTATTGCACCGATGCGCTCGACGCGGCGCAAGATGCCGATGCGCTGGTGGTGGTGACGGAATGGAACGAATTCCGCGCCATCGGGCCGGACAGGCTGGCGGCGGCGATGCGCGGGCGGGTGCTGGTCGATCTGCGCAACATCTACGACCCACAGGCGATGCGCGATGCCGGCTTCACCTATCACGGCATCGGCCGTGGCGTGCCGGCCGAGCGGCCGGCGCGTGACTGACCGCGATCTGCTGGAACGCATCCCGCTCTCGGCGCGGCGGGTTTTGCATATCGGCTGCGACGATGGCGCGCTCGGCGCCGCCTATAAACAGCGCAACCCGCGCGCCCAGGTACTCGGCATGGAAGCCGACCCAGCGCTCGCCCGCCTCGCCGCGCGGCGGCTCGATTTCGTCACCAGCGGTACAGACTCGAGCCACCCAGGGCCATTCGATTGCTTGATCTATGACGCGAGTCCGGCGCGGTGGCATGACCCGGAAGCCATGCTGCGCCGCCATGCCGCATCGCTCGCGCCGCACGGCACACTGCTCGCCCGGATCGCCAATGGCGATTATTGGCGCATCGCCGCACGACTGCTGCACGGCACGTTGGAACCATTGGATGACGAGGCCGCCCACCCGCTGAGCCACGCCGGCATGCAGCGCCTTCTGGCGCAGCTGGGGTTCGTGCCGTTCGACAGTATCGGCCAAGAGATCGACGCGCCGGCGGCCAGCCGCTTCGCCACCGCCCTCGCGCCGTCCCTCGCGGCTTTGGGCATCGAGCAGACGGCCTATCTGCGCCGCGCGGCGCCACGCCGGGTGCTCTGGCGCGCGCATCGCACGCCACCCGTGCCGCTGCATGTGGTGGCGACCCTGCTGGTCCCGGTCGGCGGCGTCAGCGATGTGCGGGTGCTCGAACCGCTGCGCGCGCTGGCGAGCGAGCCCGGCGTCATCACCCATCTGTCGAACGGTGAGGATCTACCGGCGATCGATCCAGGTGCGGCAAAAATCTTCATCCTGCATCGCCCTGCGCTGCTCGGCGCGGCGGGGTTGCGGTTGCCGCGCCGGCTGCTGGCGCAGGGTTATGTGATGGTGACGGAGTTCGACGACCATCCCGACCATATCCCGGTGCTGCAACACCCGGAGATGCATAATTTCCGCGCCGTGCATGCCGTGCAGACCACCACCGAGGCGCTGGCGGCAGTGCTGCGGGCACAGAATCCGGAGGTCGCGGTGTTCGCCAACGCGATCCGCGCGCTGCCCGAGCCGCGCAATTTCAAGGGCGAACGGCTCACGCTGTTCTTCGGCGCGATCAACCGCGAAGCCGACTGGCCGCCCATGATCGGCGCGCTGAATGCCGAGGCGGCGCGAGTGGGCGCACGGCTGCACATCAGCGTCATGCACGATCGGGGGTTTTTCGACGCGCTGGAGACGCCGCATAAAAGCTTCGCACCGATGGGCGATTATGCAGCCTATATGGCGCTGCTGGGAGCAGCGGAGATCGCCTTCATGCCGCTCGCGGATACGCCTTTCAACCGCTGCAAATCCGATCTCAAATTCATCGAGGCCGCTGCCTGCCGCGCGGTGGCGCTCGCCAGCCCGGTGGTCTATGGGCAGAGCATCGAGGATGGCCGCACCGGGGTGATCTTCGCCGATGCCGCGGACCTAAGCCAAAAGCTCGGCGCATTGCTCGACGATCCGGCGCGGGCGCGCGTGATCGGCACGGCGGCGCGCCGCTGGGTCGCCGAGCGGCGCATGCTGGCCGACCAACCCCCTGCCCGTCTCGCCTGGTACCGCGATCTCTGGTCCCGCCGCGCGATGCTCGATGCGGCGCTGCTCGCCCGCATGCCGGCGCTCACCATGCCGGATTGAGCATGCGTCACTTTCCCGCGCGGAGGGCGGAGATCGCCAGCAGCGCCCAGCCGAGCATGAGAATCGTCCCGCCGGTGGGGGCGACGCGGGGCAGGCGCAGGCCACCGAGGGCGAGGGCATAGACCCCGCCGCAGAACAGGATCAGCCCGAGCAGAAAGGCAATTCCGGCGGCGAGCGCGAAGCCGCCGCCCCGCCCGAGCCATAGGCCGCAGCCGAACAAAGCGAGCGCGTGCCAGCCCTGCATCTGCACCGCGTTGCGCAGCATCGCCAATGCGTCCGGCGCGAGCTTGCCATGGGCCGCGAAGGCCGCCATCGCCACCGCCGTCAGCCCCGCCAAAGCGCCGGCGACGATCAAGAACCGATCCATGGCATCTTCCTTAGGGTTTGTTTGGAAATAAGCCCTGTGCGGGCCGGCGCCGCGCTTATTTCTGAGCGTAACCTTAACCGCCGAACTCGCGCCCGGCCTCGGCCAGGAAACCATGCACATAAGGGGTGAAGGAGCGTTCGATTTCAAGCAGGAAGCGGGCCGCCCCGGTGCGCCAGAGCAGGATGCCGGCCTTGCCCAGCACGCTGCGGGCGCAGAACCCGACCGGGCAGGCGGCGAGGTCGAGGTCGAGCGGGCAGCCGGCATTCAGCACCGCCGCCGCCTCCTCGCCGGCCAGTTCGAGCGCCGTCAGCCGGTCCGATACCTCGACCAGGGCATGCGCCTGTCCAGCCAGCGCCTGTTCCAGCGCCGCTGCCAGCGCCGGCCCGTCGGCCGGCGTGGTGCGCAGCAGATAGGCGCCCGGCCCGAGCCACAGCGCCGCGCGCCCGCCCGCCTCGGTCGCCCGGCAGGCCGGCGGCAGGACGATGCCGAGAGGCACGCCCGCAAGGGTGGCCGGACGCGCCTGGAGCATGAAGCGCGCCATGGCGGGCAACGGGCGGATGCCGAGCGGCGCCGTGCGGGCGAGCAGATCATCCATCGAGCCGCGCTCCCTCGGGATCGTAGAATACCGGCGCGACCACACGCACCGCATGGCCCTCTCTCGCCGGTGCCTCGGGCAGCGCCACCCGCAGCCGCTCGCCGAGCCGCGCCCGGCCGTCCCGCACCATGGCGAGCGCGATGGCGCGGCCGAGCGTCGGGCTGTAATAGGCGGAGGTGACATGGCCGAGCCGCGCGCCATCCGTCTCGGCGACGATCTGCGCCCCCTCCTCCAGCACCTGTGCCGGCGTCTCGCTGAGCAGGCCGACGAGGTGCTGGCGCCCGCCGGCCGGCCGCGCCGCCATCGCCTCCAGCGCCCGCTTGCCGATGAAATCGGGCTTGCCGCGCGCCACCATCCGGCCGAGACCGGCATCATCGGGGCTGACGGTGCCGTCGGTATCCTGGCCGATGACGAGATAGCCCTTTTCGGCGCGCAGTACGTGCATCGCCTCGGTGCCATAGGGGGTGAGGCCGCACGCCGCGCCGGCGGCCATGAGCGCCTCCCACACCGCGGCTCCGGCGGAGGCCGGCACGTTCACCTCGAAGCCCATCTCGCCGGTGAAGCTCACGCGGAACAGCCGCAGCGGAACACCGGCGATGCGGCCCTCGGCGAGGCTCATATGCGTCATCGCCGCGAGATCGACCGCCTCGACCAGCGGGGCGAGAATGTCTTTCGCGCGCGGCCCCTGGAGTGCCAACACCGCCCATTGCTCGGTGGTCGCGGTGAGCCAGACATCGAGTTCCGGCCATTCGGTCTGCCGGTAGTCCTCCATCATCGCCAGCACCCGGCCGATGCCGCCCGTCGTGGTGGTGACATGGAAGCGGTCGGTGGCGAGGCGGCCGATCACGCCATCATCGAAGATGAAGCCGTCCTCGCGCAGCAGCAACCCGTAGCGGCAGCGCCCGGATGGCAACCGGTGCCAGGCGTTGACATAGAGGCGTTCGAGGAACGTCGCGGCATCCGGGCCGACGATCTCGATCTTGCCCAGAGTGGAGGCGTCGAACAGGCCGCAGGCGCTGCGCACGGCGCGGCACTCGCGCGCGACGGCGGCCGCCATGTCCTCGCCGGCGCGGGGAAAGTAGCGCGCCCGCTTCCATTGCCCGACATCCTCGAACACCGCGCCGAGTGCCGCCGCCTGCGCGTGCATCGGCGTCATGCGCAGCGGCTCGAACAGATCGCCGCGCGCAGCACCGGCGAAGATGCCGAAGCTGGTCGGCGTGTAGGGCATGCGGAAGGTGGTCAGCCCGATCGCCGGGATGGGGCTGCCGAGCGCATCGGCGACGATGCCGAGCGCGTTCATGTTGGAGGATTTGCCCTGGTCGGTCGCCATGCCGGTGGTGGTATAGCGCTTGATGTGCTCGATCGAGCGGAACCCCTCGCGGGTGGCGAGCGCCAGATCCTTCGCGGTCACGTCGTTCTGGAAATCGACGAAGGCGCGCGCGCCAGGCCGGTTGCCGGGCAGCGCGCCGAGCATGCCGCCCGCCGGGCTTTCCCGCGCCGTGACGGGGAACGGGCGCGCGGACGGTGCCCGGTTGCACCCGGCCGCCTGCGCCGCCGCCGCCCCCGCGGCATAGCCGTCCGCCAGCACGTCGGCGAGTGCGACGAGGCCACGGCAGGCGCCAGCGACATGCGTGCGCTCCGCCGGCGTGTCCGGCAGATATGCCTGCAGCGTATCATCGAAGCGCAGCCGGCCGCGCGATTGCGAGAACAGATGCACGCTCGGCGTGAAGCCGCCCGACATCAGCAGCAGATCGCACGGCACCGGCTCCACCACGCCGCAGCGCCCGTCGGCATCGAGCCGGGCAAGATCGACGCGCGCCACGCGCCGCCGGCCGGTGGTGCCGAGGATGGTGGTCGAGAGCCGCACCGGCAACCCGGCATCGCGCGCCGCGGCTGGCCAGGCGCCACCGGCGGTGCCGCGCAGATCGGCGATGGCGGCGATCTCGACGCCGGCGCGATGCAGCGCGAGCGCGGTGCGATAGGCGCCGTCATGCGCGGTCGCGAGCACCGCGCGTGTTCCCGGTCGCACGCCGTAACGGGTGAGATAGACGCGCGCGGCTTCCGCCAGCATGATCCCCGGCCGGTCGTTCTCGGGAAATACCAGCGGGCGCTCATGCGCGCCGGTCGCCAGCACCACCTCGCGCGCGCGCACCTGCCACAGCCGCTCGCGCGGCAGGCGCGGGTCCGGCGCCGCCAGATGATCGGTGATGCGCTCGGCGAGGCCCACCATGTTGTGCGGGAAATAGCCGAACGCGGTGGTGCGCGCGAGCAGCCGCACGCGCGGGGCGGCGGCGAGGGTCGCGAGGCTCGCGGCACGGAACGCCTCCGCGCTGCCGCCCTCGATCCTCGCCTCGTCCTCGGCGAGAAGGGTGCCGCCGAATGCCGCCTGCTCGTCGCACAGGATCACCCGCGCGCCGCTCTCGGCGGCGGCGAGAGCTGCCGCCAAGCCCGCCGGCCCGCTGCCCACCACCAGCACGTCGCAATGCGCGTAGCGCTGCGCGTAACGATCGGGATCGGGCCGGGTGGGCGCGCGGCCGAGGCCGGCCATGGCGCGGATGCTAGGCTCGTAGAGCCGCTTCCAGGCCGCTTTCGGCCACATGAAGGTTTTGTAATAAAATCCGGCGGGCAGCAGTGGGGCAAGACGATCGTTCACCGCGCCGAGATCGAAGGCGAGCGAAGGGGTGCGATTCTGGCTCCGCGCCCGCAAGCCCTCGTACAACTCGATCTGCGTGGCGCGCAGATTGGGCGTGCACCGCGCGGCGTCGCGGGCAAGCTCGACCAGCGCGTTCGGCTCGTCCGACCCGGCGGTGAGCAGGCCGCGCGGGCGGTGGTATTTGAACGAGCGGGCGAGCAGATGCACGCCATTGGCGAGCAGCGCCGAGGCCAGCGTGTCGCCGGCAAAGCCGCGGTAGCTTCGGCCATCGAAGGAGAAGCCGAGCGGATTGGCGCGGTCGATTCGTCCGCCCTCCGCGGTGCGCAGCGCCTGGCTCAAGGCTTCGCTACCGGCGGGGGGAGAAAAAAATCGCTCACCGTGTCGCGCGCGGTGGCGAAAAACTGGCCGCAGCCATGCGCGTGGCGCCAGCGTTCTTCATGCCGGCCTTTCGGATTGTCGCGCAGATAGAGCAGGTCTTCGAGCGCGCCATCGCGCCGCAACTGCGCGGGGCCGGCATAGCTGAACTCGATCTCGGCGCGCGGGCCGCACCAGGGGCAGTGGATCAGGAGCATATTCTATCTCAATGCACCACGGCGGCAGCGGCGTTTTCGTCGATCAGCCGGCCGTCACGAAACCGCTCGATGGTGAATGGGGCATTGATCGGGTGTGGCGCGTCCTGCGCCATCGTCCAGGCGAACAGATGCGCTGCCCCGGGCGTCGCCTTGAATCCGCCGGTACCCCAGCCGCAGTTGACATAGAGACCGGGCACGGCGGTTCTGGCGATGATCGGCGAGCGATCGGGTGTCACGTCGACGATACCGCCCCAGTTGCGCAGCATGCGCAGCCGGCGGAAGGCGGGAAACAACTCGCAGATCGCATCGAGCGTATGCATGTTCACCTGCAGCCCGCCGCGCTGGCTGTAGGAGGGATAGGCATCGGTGCCGGCGCCGATCACCAATTCGCCCTTGTCGGACTGGCTGATGTAGGCGTGGACGGTGTTCGACATCACGACGCAGGGAAACACCGGCTTCACCGGCTCGGAGACCAGCGCCTGCAACGGATAGCTTTCGAGCGGCATGCGCACCCCGGCCATCGCCATCACGAGGCTGGTATGCCCCGCCGCGGCGACGCCGATCTTGCGCGTGCGAATGTCGCCGCGCGTGGTCTCCACCGCCGAGACCGCGCCCGAGGCATCGCGGCGGATCGCCGTCACGGCGCAGTTCTGGATGATATCGACACCGAGCGCATCGGCGGCGCGGGCGAAGCCCCAGGCCACCGCATCGTGCCGCGCCACCCCGCCGCGCCGCTGTAACGCCGCCCCCAGCACCGGGTAGCGCATGTTGGCGGCGATGTTGAGCGGTGGGCAGAACGCCTTCGCCTGCGCCGGGGTGAGCCATTCGTTATCGACGCCATTCAGCCGGTTGGCGTGGATATGCCGCTTGGCGCTATGCACGTCGTGCAGCGTATGGGCGAGCAGCATCACGCCACGCTGACTGAACATGACGTTGTAGTTCAGCGCCTGCGACAGCCCCTCCCACAGTTTCACCGAATGGTCGTAGAGCGCCGCACTTTCGTCGAACAGATAATTCGAGCGGATGATGGTGGTATTGCGCCCGGTATTGCCGCCACCGAGCCAGCCACGCTCAAGCACCGCGATGTTACGCAGCCCGTGCTCGCTGGCCAGATAATAAGCGGTGGCGAGCCCATGCCCACCACCGCCGATGATCACCGCATCATAGGCCGGCTTCGGCTCCGGCGCGCGCCATTGCGGGCGCCAGCCGCGATGGCCGCCGAACGCCTCGCGTAACAAAGTCCACGCGGAAAACCGCTGCATCGCCCCGCTCCCGGCTGACCCCTGCTTCACTACGCGCCGGGGGCGGCTGCCAGCGCGCATGCACTCGGCATCGCGCTTGAACGGATGCGACGCGGGGGCATGATAGCTTCAGCCCGCACCGGCCCGCACCCCCACCCGGCCACCCATTCAGCATACTGTCGTGGGTGGCCGGGTGGGGGGGCGGGCCCG
>DAHXNW010000204.1 GCA_027365195.1 Acetobacteraceae bacterium | reverse complement strand
GCACCGGCCCGCGCCCCCACCCGGCCACCCATTCAGCATACTGTCGTGGGTGTCCTTTTGGGGGCGCTTTCCTGTGCCGCTGCTTTTTCCAACTGAGACACTACCGGTGTCCGGCACAGCTTGACCGACCGCCCGCTTTCGGCCAAACCGGCGCGCTTCGGCCCGGCTTTGGGGAAATGCCGGCCGCGATATAAGGAAGCATGCCATGCGTGAGCGTTACGATGCGTGACAAGGGCGAGTTCCTGTTCACCTCCGAATCGGTCTCCGAAGGCCATCCGGACAAGGTCGCCGACCGGATCAGCGATACCGTGCTCGACGCGTTTCTCGCCGCCGACCCCTATGCGCGCGTCGCCTGCGAAACGCTGGTGACCACCAACCGCATCGTGCTGGCCGGTGAGACGCGCGGGCCGGAGAGTGTGACGGCGGATTATCTGGCGCATCTGGCGCGCCTCGCGGTGCACGACATCGGCTATGACCAGGAGGGTTTCAGTTGGCGCCACGCGCGGGTGGAATGCCACCTGCACGCGCAGTCGAGCGACATCGCCCAAGGGGTGGATTCCGCCGGCAACAAGGACGAGGGCGCCGGCGATCAGGGCATCATGTTCGGCTATGCCTGCACCGAGACCGCGGCCCTGATGCCGGCGCCGATCTATTACGCCCATCTGGTGCTGCGCCGCATCAACGAACTGCGCCGGGTGCGCGATGTGTCGGTCGCCGGCCTGCTGCCGGATGCGAAGAGCCAGATCACGCTGCGCTATGTCGATGGCAAGCCGGTCGGCGCCAGCAGCTTCGTCGTCTCGATCCAGCACGAGGAGGCGATTGAACAGGGCGCCATCCGCGAGATGCTGCGCCCGATCGTCGAGAGCAGCCTGCCGGAGGGCTGGATGTGTCCGGAGGCGGAATTCTACGTCAACCCGACCGGCAAATTCGTCATCGGCGGTCCGGACGGCGATTGCGGGCTGACCGGGCGCAAGATCATCGTCGATACCTATGGCGGCGCGGCACCGCATGGCGGCGGCGCCTTCAGCGGCAAGGATCCCACCAAGGTGGATCGCTCGGCGGCTTATGCCTGCCGCTATCTGGCGAAGAACGTCGTCGCCGCCGGCCTCGCCGAGCGCTGCACCTTGCAGATCAGCTACGCGATCGGCGTCACCCATCCGCTCTCGGTCTATGTCGATTTGCACGGCACCGGCCATGACGTGGACGAAAAGCGGCTGGAGCGCGCGCTGCGCGACGTGATGGACCTCTCGCCGCGCGGCATTCGCGAGCATCTGCATCTCAACCGCCCGATCTATGCGCCCACCGCCGCCTATGGCCATTTCGGCCGTGAGCCGGATGCCGATCTCGGCACCTTCACCTGGGAACGCACCGATCTCGCCCCGGCGCTGCGGTCTGCGCTAGGGCGCTGAGGCGGTTGGAGCGGGAGGCGGCACCCGCTCCGCCGGAGGAGCGCCTGTTCGGCCGGCGCAGTGGGCACCGGCTGCGCCCGCGCCAGCGCTGGCTGCTCGACGAGATCCTGCCGCGCCTGCGCTATGCTCCGCCGGCGCCGTTGCCGGCGGCGGAGACTTGGCTTGAGATCGGCTTCGGCGGCGGCGAGCATCTGCTGGCGCAGGCGGCGGCCCATCCCGCGGTCGGGCTGATCGGTTGCGAGGTGTTTCTGCCCGGGCTGTGCTCGATGCTCTCCGCGCTACTGCCGCAAGGCGCGCCGCCCGATGCCCTGCCCGCGCGGCTGCGCATCTGGGATGGCGATGCGCGCCGTCTGCTGCGCCTGTTGCCGGATGGCGCGCTGCGGCGGGTGTTCTTGCTGTTTCCCGACCCCTGGCCGAAATCGCGCCACACAGCGCGCCGCTTCGTGCAGCCGGCGACGGTTGCCGAGGTCGCGCGCGTGCTCGCGCCGGGCGGCGAATGGCGGCTGGCGAGTGACGATCCGGTGTATCAGGCCTGGGTGTGCGCGGTGCTGGCGGCGCAAACCCTGTTCTCC
>DAHXNW010000202.1 GCA_027365195.1 Acetobacteraceae bacterium | reverse complement strand
GTCGCCGTCAGCGCGATACGGGGAATGCCGGGGAAACGTTCGGGCAGGCAGGCGAGCCCCCGATAGTCCGGGCGGAACTCATGCCCCCATTGCGACACGCAATGCGCCTCGTCGATGGCGATCAGCGACAGCGCGACACCCGACAGCCGGTCGATCAGACCGCCGAGCAGCCGCTCGGGCGAGACGTAGAGCAGATCGAGCTGCCCCTCGCCGATCGCGCGCAGGGTGGCGCGCAGTTCTGCCGGATCGCGCTCGGAATGCAGGCAGGCGGCGGCGACGCCGGCCTGCCGCAACGCCGCCACCTGATCGTCCATCAGCGCGATCAATGGCGAGACGACGAGGGCGAGACCCGGACGGCACAGCGCGGGCAACTGATAACAGAGGCTCTTGCCGCCGCCGGTGGGCATCAGCACCAGCGCATCGCCACCGCCGATCACCCGCGCGACCGCCGCCTCCTGCAGGCCGCGAAACGCCGGGAAGCCGAACACCCGCAGGAGCACGGCACGCGGATCGGCCGCCGCCTGCGCCGAAGCGGCGACGGGCATCGATGCCGGCTGATGATTCACCGGCGGCGCCGCTAGAGCATGAGAGCGTTAGTCTGCACCGGCCCGCACCTGGACACCCACGACAATATACTGAGTGGGCAGCCGGGTGAGGGTGCGAGCCGGTGCAGACTCAACTCGAACATATCAGACTCTAGCGTCTCAAAGCATTCCCGGACGGGTCATTTTACCGATGGTGATGTCGACCCGGCGCGCTTCCTGCTCGGCGGCGCTATCGGGGCCGATGCTGGAGGCGTTGCCCGACGGGGCGGGACGCGACACACGAGCGATGCGCGAGACAGGCAGCCCATCCTTCACCAACTGATCCGCCACCACCTGCGCACGCAGCTTGGAGAGATCGAGATTGGCCTGCGCGCTGCCGACCGGGTCGGTGAAGCCGCCGACGCGCACCTCCATATCGGGCTGCCGCGTGGCGGCGGCGGCGGCGGCGGCGATGACGTTCAGCGCCGGCTGATCGAGCTGCGCCGAATTGGCGGTGAAGAAGACGAAATACGTCTGTCCGACCGGCGTCGCTGCCCCGAAGATGGCGCAGGCACCAAGGAGGAGGAGGCAGGCGAAAGCAGAAATTCGACCCAGAGAGCGGGAGAGCGGCAGCCGGCGCATGTCCGAATCCTCATGGCGATTGATCTATCGCCTCCTCTGCTGCCCTGCCTGTCGCGCGCCGTCAACTCCGCGACGCTGTTGCGCCATAATGCCACGCAGAAATGATCACATGCCGCCGGGAACGCCAGTGCCCGCGCCGGTCGCGCGCTCGTCGGAGCCGAGGAAGCGGCTCGCGCGCGTCGCCCCGCCGGTCGCGGTGCCCAGCATCGTGGCCCCGGACAATCCGGCCGAGCCATGATAGCCGCCAACCACACCGCCAGTGTAGTTATGGCCGTAGCTCAGCGCCGATGTGCTGGAACTCATCGAGACCGGCCGGCCGAGGAAGCTCTGCGCGATGCCGGGCGATCCGGCAAAGCCGCCGCCGATCCCGCCGACCGAGATGCCATAGGGCGTCAGCCCACCAATGCCGCCACGCGCCAGCGCGGGCTGGCTCGCGGCAAATGCCATCACGCTAGAAACCAGGCCGCCTGCGATCAGGATCATCAGGGTTCGCCGCATCGCTCTCTCCACTCTCAAACACCCGTCTTATAGGCCGCTCGCAGCGTCATCACCAGAGCCAATGTCCTTGCGAGGAGGCAGGCTGGTAGTAATTCGGCCAGTTTTTCAGCCCCTGCGCGCTCGGCTGCAACTGTGGCGCGCCGGTGGGGGAATTGCCGGGGAAGCCGAGCACCGCCGAGGTGGTCGAGCCCCAGGGGGCGACCGTGCTGGGGGCAGCGTTGTAGTCGCCGCCGCCGGCGCCGTGCAGGCCGGCGGTGTTGGCGGCCACGCTGTTATGCGTGCCGGTGGACGCGCTCGCCGCCGCCGTGCCGCCCGTGCTCGCCGCCGCCGTGGCGGCATGGCCGGCGCTGTTGGTGCCGGCAGCCGCATGGCCGCCGCCACCACTGTGCCCGCCACCGGCGAAGCCGCCATGCGCGAGCGCCGGGGCGATGCTTGCCATCAGCATTACCACGGCGAGAGGTGGGATCTGTCTCATCGCTACCTCCGATTATGTGATGTCAGAATGCCCAATGCCCTTGCGAGGAGGCGGGCTGGTAGTAATTCGGCCAGTTTTTCAGCCCCTGCGCGCTCGGCTGCAACTGCGGCGCGCCGGTGGGGGAATTGCCGGGGAAGCCGAGCACCGCCGAGGTGGTCGAGCCCCAGGGGGCGACCGTGGTGGGGGCAGCGTTGTAGTCGCCGCCGCCGGCGCCGTGCAGGCCGGCGGTATTTGCGGCCACGCTGTTATGCGTGCCGGTGGACGCGCTCGCCGCCGCCGCCGTACCGCCCGTGCTCGCCGCCGCCGTGGCGGCATGGCCGGCGCTGTTGGTGCCGGCAGCCGCATGGCCGCCGCCGTGACCACCGCCATGGCCGCCGCCACCGCCACGCCCCGCCATCGCAAGGCCGGGTAGCGCCAGGATAACCAGAGACCCTGCGGTAATCCGCATCATGCGTCGCATGGTTCGTACTCCCTGTTTTGGGTTTCTTGCCATTTCAAGCGCGCCCAGCGGTGGTCGAGAGCAGCAGCGGATCGATCCGCAGCTTGGCCAGCGCGCGGCGCCATTTCGTCTCGTGTTCGCTGCCAAACAGCAATTGTTCGTCGGCCGGCGCGGAGAGCCAGCTATTGGTCTGGAATTCGCTGTCGAGCTGCCCAGGCCCCCAGCCGACATAGCCGAGCGCCAGCACCCCCTCGCGCGGGCCGCCGCCGCCGGCGATCGCCTTCAGAACATCGAGGCTGGCGGTGAGGGCGAGGGCCTGATCGACGATCAGGCTGCCTTCGCCAGTCCAGTCGGCGGTGTGCAGCACGAAGCCGCGCCCATGATCCACCGGGCCGCCGGCGCAGAGCCGGATGCGCCGCGCCGGCGGCAGGGGAGCGATCTCCAACTGCGCCATCAGATCGTCGAAGCTCGGCCGATGCAGCGGGCGGTTCACCATGATCCCCATCGCCCCCTCCGGCGTGTGGGCGCAGAGATAGATGAGGCTCTGCGCGAAGGATTCATCGGCAATCGCGGGCATCGCGATCAGCATCTGACCGGTCAGGAAACCACCTTCTCCACTACCCTCCTGGGTAGTGTCCTCGACCGTCGGAGAGTTCTGTACAATCTTCATGCAAAATAAGTGGGGAGAGCATGCCGATCCGGCAAGCGTCGGGGGGGATGACTCGGCGCGACAGTGGAATTAAGAGTTCTCCATGGCCGGGCTGCCCGGGTCCATCGCTGATCAGACGAGCCTGAACACCAACAAGGGAATCCGCCACCATGACGATCAAGACCGGCGACACCATTCCGAGCATGACCTTGATGATCGCGGGGGCCGACGGGCCGAAGGAAGTGTCCACCGATGCCCTGTTCAAGGGCAAGAAAGTGGTGCTGTTCGCGGTGCCCGGTGCCTTCACCCCCACCTGCAGCGCACGCCATCTGCCCGGTTTCGTGCAGAACGCCGACGCCATTCTGGCCAAGGGGGTGGATCAGATCGTCTGCATGGCGGTGAACGATCCGTTCGTGCTGAGCGCCTGGGCGAAGGATCAGGGCACCGGCGACCGGGTAGTGATGCTCGCCGACGGTTCCGGGCAGTTCACCCGCGCGATGGGGCTGGAACTCGATCTGGTCGCCCGTGGCCTCGGCGTGCGCAGCCAGCGCTTTGCCATGGTGGTCGATGACGGCCGCGTTTCTCACCTGGCGATCGAGGCCCCCGGCGGCTTCGAGGTCAGCAAGGCCGAGGCGGTGCTCGATATTTTGTAAAAGCATGGTGTTTTGAGCCGGTGCGGGCTGGCGCGTTCGCCCCTCGCTTGCATTGCCCGGGCAGGGCCGCCATGTTCCGCGCCACGCATCGGGGAGCCGGATTGCCGTCATGCTGTATTTCAGCCGCCTGAAGACCGCGCTGATCATCGGCGCCTGTATTCTCGGCGCGGTGTTCTGCCTGCCCAACCTGCATCGCGCGCCGGCATCCTGGCTGCCGTGGCGGCAGGTGCATCTCGGCCTCGACCTGCGCGGTGGCAGCTATCTGTTGCTCGAAGTCGATATGAACGCGGTGGCGCGCGAGCGGCTCGATGGCGTGCTCGACATGACGCGCCATACCCTCGCCGGCGATGAGATCGGCTATCGCGCGCTCACCGTGCAGCCGGCGGCGCAGCGCGTGGTGTTCGCGCTGCGCGATCCGGCGCAGTCCACCGCCGCCCTGCACGCGCTGCGCCAGGCGAGCGATCCGGCGGCAGGCGCCGCGGGGCCGGCGGAGATCGACGTGGCACCCCTGCCGGATGGCCGGATCGCGCTCACCCTCTCGCCGGTGGCCTTGCAGCAGCGGGCGAATGCGGCGATCGAGCAGTCGATCGAGATCGTGCGGCGGCGCATCGATGAAACCGGCGTCGCCGATCCGGTGATCGCGCGGCAGGGCGACCGGCGCATCGTCGTGCAACTGCCCGGTGTGAGCGACCCCGAGCGGATCAAGCAGTTGCTCGGGCAAACGGCGAAGATGACGTTCCATCTCATCGATCCCGATGCGGATGTGAACGCCCCGGTGCCGCCGCCGGGGGTCGAGTTCCTGCCGATGGCGGATAATCCGGCGGTGCGTCTCGCGGTGCGCAAGCGTGTCGAGGTGGACGGCGCCGATCTGACCGACGCGCGGCCCGGACAGGATCAGCAGGGCGGCGGCTGGGTGGTAAATTTCTCCTTCGACTCGGCCGGCGGGCGGCGCTTTGCCGATGTCACCCGCGCCAATGTCGGGCGGCCCTTCGCCATCGTGCTCGATGGCAAGGTGATCAGCGCGCCGCAGATCCGCGAGCCGATTCTCGGCGGCAGCGGGCAGATCAGCGGCCGCTTCGACGTGCGCGGGGCGAGCGATCTGGCGCTGCTGCTGCGTGCCGGCGCACTGCCGGCGCCGCTCAGCGTGGTGGAGGAGCGCAGCATCGGGCCGGAACTCGGTGCCGATTCGATCCGCGCCGGCGCCATCGCACTCGCGGTGGGTTTCGTGCTGGTGATCGCCTTCATGGCGATATTTTACGGGCTGTTCGGCTGGATCGCCAATCTGGCGCTGCTGGTGAACCTGATCCTGATGCTGGCGATCCTCTCGCTGTTGCAGGCCACGCTGACCTTGCCGGGGATGGCGGGCATCCTGCTCACGCTGGGCATGGCGGTGGATGCCAATATCCTGATCAACGAGCGTATACGCGAAGAGACGCGGAACGGCCGCAGCCCGATCAATGCGATGGAAACCGGCTTCAAACGCGCCTATACGACCATTCTGGACAGCAATGTGACGGCGCTGCTCGCCCATGTGATGCTGTTCATCTTCGGCACCGGGCCGGTGCGCGGCTTTGCCGTCACCATCACCGTCGGCATCGTGACCACGCTGTTCACGGCCACTCTGCTGGCGCGGCTGATGATGGTCCGCTGGTATGCCGCCACCCGTCCCGCTGCTTTGCCGGTGTAGAGATGATGTTCATGCGTCCGCTGTTCCGCCTGGTTCCCGACGGCACCCGCATCCGCTTCATGCGCGGCCGCTTCGCCGGGCTGATCGTCTCGGCAGTACTCTCCACTCTCTCGATCGGGTTGTTTTTCGCCCCCGGGCTCAATCTGGGCATCGATTTCAAGGGCGGCGTGGTGATCGAAGCGCGCACGCCGGGGCCGGCGGATTTCGCCCGTATCCGCCAAGCGCTGGCCGGCGAGCATCTCGACGCCGCCGGCGTGCAGCGATTCGGTGCCGCCGATGACGTGCTGATCCGGCTCGAGAGCCAGCCGAGCGAGGCGGCGACGCAGCAGGCGGCGGACCGGGTGCGACAATCCCTCGCGCGGGTGATCCCTGGCACCAAGGTGTTGCGCGTCGATGCGGTGGGATCGAGCGTGTCGGCGGAGCTGTTCCGCAACGGCATGCTGGCGCTCGGCATCAGCCTGTTGATGATCCTCGCCTATATCTGGTTCCGCTTCGAGTGGGAATTCGCCGTCGGCGCGGTGGTGACCCTGCTGCTCGATGTCACCAAGACGATCGGCTTCCTCGCCATCACCCGCATCCAGTTCGATCTGGTGATGGTGGCGGCGATTCTGACGGTGATCGGCTATTCGACCAACGACAAGGTGGTGGTGTACGACCGGATGCGGGAAAATTTGCGCAAATACCGGGCGATGCCGCTGCGCGAGTTGATCGATCTGTCGATCAACGAGACGCTGAACCGCACGCTCAGCACCTCGATGACGGTGTTTCTGGCCAGCCTGCCGCTGGCGATTTTTGGCGGCCCGACGCTCTCGGGCTTCGCCTGGGTGATGCTGTTCGGCATCGTCGTCGGCACTTCGTCCTCGATCTTCATCGCCGCCCCGATCCTGCTGCTGCTCGGCGAGCACCGGTTGCGCAAGGACACGAGAGCGCCGCGCCCGGCCAAGCCGACGGCGGCGCAGATCAAGCGCGGCGCCTGACCGACGGGGCGGACACGGGCGGGGCGAGAGCCGCGCGGATCGGCGAGCGGCTGGAGGCCGGCGTGCTGCGCGGCGCGCTCGCGTTGCTGCGTCAGATGGGGGTGGTGCGGGCCTCCAATTTCGGCGGCTGGCTCGGCCGCAGCCTCGGCCCCTGGCTGCCGGTGAGCCGGGTCGCGGAGGCCAATCTGCGCCGCGCGCTGCCCGCGCTCACCAAGGCCGAACGCGCGGCCGTGATCCGCCGGATGTGGGACAATCTGGGGCGCAACGTCGGCGAATTGCCGCATCTGGGTGCGCTACGGCGGTGCGATGCGGGGCCGGGATGGGACTGCGCCGATGAGGCCGTGGCCGCCGCCCTGCGCGAGCGTGGCGGCCCGGCGCTGTTGTTTTCGGCGCATTTCGGCAATTGGGAGATGATCTTGCCGCTGGCGGCGGCCCTCGGCGTACCATTGGCCGGCTTCTATCGCGCGGCATCCAACCCGTTGAGCGATGCGCTGATCCAGACGCTGCGGCGGCAGGCGATCGGCGGTCAGGCGGCGGGGGCGCCGGTGGTGATGTTCCCCAAGGGCGCACACGGCGCACGCGCGGCGCTGCGCCATCTGGCGCATGGCGGCATGCTCGGCATGCTGGCGGACCAGAAGCTCGACGATGGCATCGCCGTCGATTTCTTCGGCGCGCCGGCGATGACCGCGCCGGCGCTCGCGCAACTGGCGCTGCGCTATCGTTGCCCGGTGATCCCGGCGCGCATCCGCCGGCTCGGTCCGGCGCGTTTCGAGCTGATCCTGGAGCCGTCGCTGGCGCTGCCGGACAGTGGCGACCGCGAGGGCGATGTGCTTAGGCTGACCCGTGAGGTCAATGCGACGCTAGAGCGCTGGATCCGCGCCGAGCCGGCGGCCTGGCTCTGGCTGCATCGGCGCTGGCCGGGTGGGGGTACGGGTCGGCGCAGCCTTGGAGTATGACGAGGGGGTGATGAGGCGACGGAAACCGGAAGTTGTCGCGACGAACCGCTTCAGTCGTGCGCGCGATGCGCGCCAGGGCGAGATCGCCGAGGATTATGTCGAGCTGATCGCCGAGCTGATCGCCCGTGGCGGGGAGGCGCGCGCCGCCGATATCGCCCGCTCGCTCGGTGTCAGCCATGTCACGGTGCTCAAAACGATCGCCCGGCTGGCGCGCGACGGCCTGGTCACCACCCTGCCCTATCGCGCGATCTTTTTAACTGCGGCGGGCGAAGCCCTGGCCGCGCGCACGCGGGAGCGACATCAGATCGTGGCACGATTTCTGCTGGCGATCGGGGTGGACCCACAGGCCGCCGACGCCGACGCCGAAGGCATGGAACATCATGCGAGCGAGCAGACGCTGCGGGCCTTCGAGCGTTTGACGATGTTGTTGACACAGAACGGGATGACAGGTGGCGGCACGCAGCAGCCCGATGACGCGGCGCAGAAGCAGGACTCGCACCCATGCGCGCCCTGATCTCCGGTCTGTGGCGTGCTGCCATGCCTGCGGCGATGCTGCTACTCGGCGCCTTCGCCCCGATTGCCGAGCAGGATGCGGCGAGCGGCGAATGGGTCGGCGCCTATCGCTGCGTGCAGGGCGAGACGGCGCTCGATCTGCACATCGAGCCGCTGGCCCATGCGGCGGTGCGGGCAGTGTTCTTTTTTCATGCAACCGCGCGTCATCCGGGCGTGCCGGAGGGCTGTTTTCTGATGCGTGGCACCGTGCAAGCCGATCGCACCCTGACGCTGCACGGGGTACGCTGGCTGCTGCAACCACCCGGCTATGCCATGGTCGACCTGCATGGACTGCTCACGCCCGACGGGCAGAATTTTTCCGGGCAGGTGGATTATCCGCTCTGCGGCGCATTCTCCCTGCGGCGCAGTGGCGCGCCGGTCGGCATGCCCGCCCCGTGTCACGACGGGGCCTTGCAGGAATTCACCAGGCTTTAGGACCGGCCGATCCACGCTGCGGTTCGGGTGTTATTTCCGCTTATTTATCAGCAGCCGCGATGGCCTGCCCCTTGAAGGCGTTCGGCCGAGTTTCATGTCTTTGATACTGGCTCGGCCCAACAGCCAGAAAGCGGACGGCGGTCGCAAGATAAGCGACCAGGCGAGGGCAGCGCCGTCCTTACCCGATAATTTTAGGGATATTGTAATGTCGTTCTGCAATTTTTAGTTGCGTCGGTCCGCTTGAAAGACTAGAACAAATGAGAAACACATACGGTCGTCTGTTTGTCTCCCGCCGAGGTCGTCTCTCCCGGCCCGCTTTTATTGTGTGGTGTCGGCGCCGGCTCGGGTATCATCCAAGGCCACTGGCGTTACGTATGGAATAGCCGTGTTCACGTCGCGAGTCGCATAGCAACGGAGCAGATCATGAGCGCCATCAATGATGTTTTCTCCCGCTCGAAGCAGGCCTACCAGGCACGCCGGGAAACCGAGATGTCGCTGCTCGACTATCTCACCCTCTGCCGGGAGGATCCCACGGCACACGCGACGGCGGCGGAACGCATGGTGGCGGCGATCGGCGAGCCGGAGACGCTCGATACCGCGAAGGACCAGCGGCTCGGCCGGATTTTCATGAACCGGACGATCAAAGTTTATCCGAGCTTTGCGGAATTCTATGGCATGGAGGAGACGATCGAGCGGATCGTCAATTTCTTCCGCTTCGCCGCCCAGGGGCTGGAGGAGCGCAAGCAGATCCTCTATCTGCTCGGCCCGGTAGGCGGTGGCAAATCCTCCCTCGCCGAGCGGCTGAAGCTGTTGATGGAGCAGCAGCCGATCTATGCCCTGAAAGCCGGCGACACCATCAGCCCGGTGTTCGAGAGCCCGCTCGGCCTGTTCGAGCCGGAGGCGATGGCGGCCGAACTCGAGGAACGTTTCGGCATCCCACGGCGCCGGCTCACCGGTTTGATGTCGCCCTGGGCGGTGAAGCGGCTCGATGAATTCGGCGGTGACATCACCCGCTTCACGGTGGCGAAGCTGCATCCCTCCCGGCTGCGTCAGGTGGGTGTCACCAAGACCGAGCCGGGCGACGAGAACAACCAGGACATCTCGAGCATGGTCGGCAAGGTCGACATCCGCATGCTCGAACATTTCAGCCAGAGCGACCCCGATGCCTATAGTTTCTCCGGCGGCCTCAACCGCGCGACGCAGGGGATGCTCGAATTCGTCGAGATGTTCAAGGCGCCGATCAAGATGCTGCATCCGCTGCTGACGGCGACGCAGGAGGGCAATTACGTCGGCACCGAGAACATCGGCGCAATTCCCTTCCAAGGCGTGATCCTCGCGCATTCCAACGAGGCGGAGTGGCAGAGCTTCCGCAACAACAAGAACAACGAGGCCTTCATCGACCGTATCTGCGTGATCAAGGTACCGTATTGCCTGCGCGCGACGGAAGAGGAAAAAATCTATCTCAAACTGATCCAGGGCAGCGACCTCTCGCAGGCTCCGTGCGCGCCGGGCACGCTGCAGATGCTGGCGCGCTTCTCCGTGCTCTCCCGCCTGCGCCCGCCGGCGAGCGGCAGCCTGTTCTCGAAAATGCGTGTCTATGACGGCGAGACCCTCAAGGAGACCGACCCGCACGCGAAATCGGTGCAAGAATATCGCGACGCCGCCGGCGTCGATGAGGGCATGGATGGTGTCTCCACCCGCTTCGCCTTCAAGGTACTCTCCGCCACCTTCAATTACGACACGCAGGAAGTGGGCGCCGACGCCGTGCATCTGATGTATATGCTGGAGCAGGCGATCAAACGCGAGCAGTTCGGCGCCGAGACGGAAAAGCGCTATCTCGAGGTGATCAAGGCGGAACTCGCGCCGCGTTACGGCGAATTCATCGGCAACGAGATCCAGAAAGCCTATCTGGAATCATACAATGATTTCGGCCAGAATCTGTTCGACCGCTATGTCGATTACGCCGATGCCTGGATCGAGCATCAGGATTTCAAGGATCCCGATACCGGGCAATTGATGGATCGGGAATTGCTCAATCTGGAGTTGACGAAAATCGAGAAGCCGGCGGGCATCGCCAACCCGAAGGATTTCCGCAACGAGGTGGTGAAATTTGCGTTGCGGGCGAAAGCCTCCAATGCCGGGCGCAATCCGTCCTGGACCTCGTACGAGAAAATCCGCGAGGTGATCGAGCGGCGGATGTTCAGCCAGGTCGAGGAATTGTTGCCGGTGATCAGCTTCGGCAGCAAGAAAGAGACGGAAACCGAGAAAAAACATACAGAGTTCGTGCAACGCATGATGACGCGCGGCTATACTGAGCGGCAGGTCCGCCGGCTGGTCGAATGGTACATGCGCACCAAACAGTCCGGCTGAACAACGCAGCAGCGGGGTGAGACGTGAACATCGTCGACCGTCGACTGAATCCGCAGGGAAAGAGCCTCGCCAACCGGCAGCGCTTCATCCGTCGGGCGCGCAAGCAGATCCTCGATGCGGTGCGCGAGGCGTCGGCCAAGCAGGGGGTGACCGATCCCGGTGACGGGCAGATCGGCATCAAAACCGACACCCTGCGCGAGCCGCAGCTGCATCACAGCAGCGGCGTCGGCGAGCGGCATCACGTGGTGCCGGGCAACAAGGAGTATGTCGAGGGCGACCGTATCGCCCGCCCTCCCGCCGGCGGCGGCGAGGGCGGCAGCGGCGGAGCGGGGGACGGCGACAGCCAGGATGTGTTCCAGTTCGTGCTGACGCGCGAGGAATTCATCGATCTGTTCCTCGAAGACCTCGAACTGCCCGACATGCTGCGCAAGCAGTTGCGCCAGTCGGAGAGTTCCACCCCGATGCGCGCCGGCTTCTCGATCAGCGGCTCGCCGGCCAACCTGAACATCGTGCGCACCATGCGCAACAGCCTCTCGCGGCGCCTCGCGCTGAAGCGTCCGTCGCGTGATGAACTCAGCCTGCGCCAAGCGCAGATCGACGGTCTGGAAGAAAGCGCCGAGCAGCCGGATGCATTGCTGCGGCTGCGCGAGGAACTCGATGAGCGCCAGCGGCGCAGCCGGCGCATCCCGTTCATCGATCCGGTCGACATCCGCTATAACCGCTTCCAGCAGGTACCCCGCCCGGTCGCCAGTGCCGTGATGTTCTGTCTGATGGACGTCTCCGGCTCGATGACCGCGCATATGAAGGATCTGGCCAAGCGATTCTACAAGCTGCTCTATCTGTTCCTCACCCGGCGCTACCGGCAGGTGGAGGTGGTGTTCATCCGCCATACCCACCTCGCGCGGGAGGTGGATGAGGAGAGTTTCTTCAACAGCACCGAATCGGGCGGCACCGTGGTCTCCACGGCGTTTGCCGAGATGCAGCGCGTGCTGGCCGAACGCTATCCGCCGGAGCGCTGGAACGTCTACGCCGCGCAGGCCTCGGACGGCGACAACATGCCGGGGGACAATGCACATGCGGTGCATCTGTTGCAGTCCGCCATTCTGCCGGTCTGCCAGTATTTCGCTTATCTGGAGGTTGCCGAGGAGGATGGCAGGCATTGGGGGCAGACGGAGCTTTGGCGCGCCTATCACCGCCTCGCCGAAGCCGGACAGCCGCTCGCCATGCGCAAGGTGAACCACCGCAGCCAGATTTATCCGGTGTTCCGCCAGTTGTTCGCGCGCGACCGCGCGGTGCGTGAGGAGATCGGCTGATGGGCGAGGTTCTGGACGGCCGGATCAGCTCGGGGACGGACTGGGATTTCGACCGGCTGCGGCGGATCTACGGCCATATCGAGCAGATCGCGCTCGGCGAGATGGGGCTCGATGTGTATCCCAACCAGATCGAGGTGATCACCGCCGAGCAGATGCTCGACGCCTATTCCTCGATCGGCATGCCGCTGATGTACCGGCACTGGTCGTTCGGCAAACGGTTCGCCCGCGACGAGGCCCTCTATCGCCATGGGTTGCGCAGCCTCGCCTATGAAATCGTGATCAATTCCGATCCCTGCATCTGCTACATCATGGAAGAGAACACCATGGCGATGCAGGCGCTGGTGCTCGCCCACGCCGCCTTCGGCCACAACCATTTCTTCAAATCGAACAATCTGTTCCGCCAGTGGACGGATGCCGGCGGCATTCTCGACTATATGGAATTCGCCAAGGGCTACGTGGCGCGCTGCGAGGAGCAATACGGCGAGGCGGCGGTGGAGCGGGTGCTCGATGCCGCCCATGCGCTGATGAACCAGGGGGTGAGCCGCTATCCGCGCCGCAAAGTACCCTCCTTGCAGGACGAGGCGAAGCGGGCGGCGGAGCGGCGCGCCGAGCAGGAGCGCAGCTTCAACGACCTCTGGCGCACCCTGCCGCTCAAGCCGACCGCCGGCGAGCGATCCACGGCGGCGGTCGCCGAACGCCATCGCCTGCTCGGCCTGCCGGAGGAGAACGTCCTCTATTTCCTGGAAAAAACCGCCCCGCTGCTGAAGCCGTGGGAGCGCGAGATCCTGCGCATCGTGCGGCATATCGCGCAGTATTTCTATCCGCAGAAACAGACGCGGATGATGAACGAGGGCTGCGCCACCTTCGTGCATTATCAGATCATGAACCGCCTGCACGAAACCCGGCGGCTGGATGACGGGGCGATGCTGGAGTTCCTGCATTCGCACACCAGCGTGGTGTTCCAGCCGGCTTTCGACGACCGGCGCTATAGCGACTTCAACCCCTATGCGCTTGGGTTTGCGATGATGCAGGACATCAAGCGGATCTGCGAGACACCCGAGGAGGAGGATCGCGTCTGGTTCCCCGATTTCGCCGGCCGTGGCGACGCGCTGGGGGTGTTGCGCGAAGCCTGGAGCAATTATCGCGACGAGAGCTTCATCCGCCAGTATCTCAGCCCGGCCCTCATCCGCAAATTCAAGCTATTCAGCGTGTTCGACGATGGCGAGAGCGATCTTTTGGTGAATGCCATCCATAACGAGCGCGGCTATCGGGCGATCCGTGCGAGCCTCGCCGATACGTTCGATCTGGTCCGCCAGGAGCCGGAGATCGAAATCGTCGATGTCGATCTCGAACGCGACCGGCGGCTGATGCTGCGCCATCGGGTGCATAGCGGCATCACCCTCGAAGCGCGCGATACCGAGGCGGTGCTGCGCCATCTGGCCGAGCTTTGGGGCTATGAGGTGCGACTGGTCGAGGTGGACGCGACGTCCGACCGGGTGCTCAAGACCTTCGATGCGGCGCCCGCCGCGCGTTAGCCGGTCTTTATGGCCGCGTTTTAATTGCGCGGCCGGTATCCCTTCATGCTCGAGAAGAATCGGTCACAATCGTGCAACATTTGGCGTGCAATGTTTCGGCTCGATATGATGGGCGTTCGATTCGAAAGGATGTCGCGCGATGAGCCAGTCCTCCTCTCTTCTGCGTAAAACCGGGCGGATTTTTGCCGCCTTCGGTCTGGTGGCCGCACTGGCCTGCACCAGCATGCCCGATGCCCGGGCCGACTGGCATGGCGGCGGCGGTTGGCACGGCGGCGGTGGTGGCTGGCGTGGTGGTGGCGGTTGGCGTGGCGGTTATGGCCGTGGCGGCTATGGTGGCTGGC
>DAHXNW010000197.1 GCA_027365195.1 Acetobacteraceae bacterium | reverse complement strand
GCACCGCCAGGGCGGTGAGATCGAGCAGATTGACGAAATTGGTATAGGTGCCGAGTTCGCTGTTCGGCCCGAGCGGATCGGCCAGCACCGCTGCCACGCGATGCGGGCGCGGATAGCTCGGCACCAGCAGGACGTCGATCTCCGCCCACAGCGCCTCCTGCGCGCGGCGCAGCGCCGCCAACCGGTACAGCCCGTCGAAGGCATCCGCCGCGGAATAGGCGCGCGCACCCTCGATCACCTGCCGCGTCGTCGGGTGCAAGGCGTCGGGATCGCTCTCGATCAGCGCGCGGATGGCGGCATAGCGCTCGGCGACCCACGGGCCGCGATAGAGTAGATCGGCGACGGCGAACAGCGGCGCCATTTCGACCGGCACCGGCGCCGCTTCCATCACGCCGGCGAGATCCGACAAGGCCGCATCGAAAGCCGCCGCCGATAACGTATCGCCGGCGAAGCGCCGGCTCGCGGCATCCGGCACGCCGATGCGCAACCCCGGTGAAATGCCGCTATGGCCCACAAGAGACGGGCGCGAGAAGGGGTCAGCGGGGTCATGGGCGCTGATCACCGCCGCCACCGCCGCCGCATCCGCCACCGTGCCGGCGAACACCGAGATCGTATCGAGCGTGCGGCAGGCCGGCACCATGCCACGGCTCGAAACTGTACCGAGCGAGGGCTTCAGCCCGACGATGTTGTTCAGCGCCGCCGGCACCCGGCCAGAGCCGGCGGTATCGGTGCCGAGGGCGAAACCGACCATGCCATGCGCCACGGCGACCGCCGAGCCGGAACTGGAGCCGCCCGGCACATAAGCCGCATCGATCGCATTGCGCGGCGCCGGATAGGGCGTGCGCAGGCCAACGAGGCCGGTCGCGAACTGATCGAGATTGGTCTTGCCGAGCAGGATGGCGCCGGCCTCGCGCAGACGCTGCACCGCCGGCGCGCTGGCCTGCGGCACATAGGCGAAGGCCGGGCAGCCGGCGGTGGTCGGCAGGCCGGCGGCATCGATATTGTCCTTCACCGCGAAAGGCACGCCCCAGAGCGGGAAGGCGATTGGATCGAACGGCGCCAGCGCCATGGCCTCGGCACGCACCTCCGCCTCGCCGCGCAGGGTGATGAAAATCCCCGGATCGTCGATCGCGGCGATGCGCCGATAGAGGTGATCGAGCAGCGCCGGCACGCTCAGCCCGGTGGCGAAGGCCGCGTGCAGGGCGGCGATGGTGGGAAATGCGGGCAACGTCGGCATTGTGCGTGCGGGCTCCTCGGGCGCGTTCGTTGCACACTACAACACGCCGCCGAGGACGCCAGCACGGCGATTGCATCCAGATTAGGGATAATATTGAGCGGAGGCGGGCAATGGAATTCCTGATGGCGGCGGGCGCGCCAGAGCCGGTGGCACCCTATAGCCATGCGGTGCGCGCCGGCGGCTGGCTGTTCGTCACCGGGCAGTTGGCGACCGACCCGGCGGCCGATGCAGCCCCGCTGCCGGAGGGAATCGAGGCGCAGACGGTGCGGGTGATGGAAAACCTGCGGCTGGTGCTCGAAGGCTGCGGCAGCGGTTTCGCCTCGGTGGTGATGGCGCGCGCCTTCCTCACCGCCTTCGAGCGCGATTACGCGGCATTCAACCGCGTTTACGCCGGCTATTTCGCGCCGGGCCGGCTGCCGGCGCGCACCACCATCGGCGTTACCGCACTGGCGCGCGGCGGGCTGGTCGAGATCGACCTGATCGCCCAGCTCTGAGGCAGACAGAGCGAAACATGGCCAAATCCTATGCAGGGTTTGATGGCTTTGACACCGTTGCCCCGGGAATGTGCTGGCATTGGTCTTGCTAGAATAAAATTGCACTGCATTGGGTGGGGGAGCCGCGATGATTAAAAATCTGCTCGACGATATCAAGACGTTCCGCGCCGTCGATCTGATCGTCGGCGTGATCACCGGCGTAGTGGCCTGGGCCTACATGCTGGTCGGCTCGCCGCTGATCAACAGCGTGGCGCAGAGCATGGGGCCGATCGGGCTGTTCTTCGCCGCCTTCCTGCTCGCCATCCTCTACATCCTGCTCACCCTCGGCTACCCGATCCGCAAGAGCGGCCTCGTGTTCGTGGTCGCCATGCTGGTGCAAGCCTCGATGCGACTGATTACCGGCGATCCGTTCGGCTTCATCGCCTTGCAGGCCTATATCATCGGCGGCCCGCTGATCTGGTTCGTCACTCTCGCGTGGTCGGAATACCGCAGCAATTTCCTGCGCTGGCTGCTGATCGGCGGGCTCTGCCACTTCCTCGTCGATGGCATCTTCTACATCTATCTCGGCGTCGCCCCGCTCGGCGGCTCGATGCTGCTCGGCTATCTCTGGGCCTATGGCGGGGCGAGCCTGCTGACCGGCGCGCTGATCGCGCTCGCACAGCTCCAGCTCTATAAATTCCTCTCCGACAGCCGCGCGATCAAGCAGATCTGGGTGCCGTCGCGGGCCGCGCGTCTGCGTGGCTCGGCGCTCGGCATCGAGCCTTCCGCTGCTGGCTGATGTCCGACGATTCCGTTCTCGTTGCCGAGCACGACCACGCAACGGAGCTTCCCATGCCGGCGGGCGGCGAGCGTCTCGCCCTCGCCGGTCTGGATTTCGCCTTCGAGGCCGATGCGCCGAAAGTTCTGAGCGGCGTCGATCTAGCCGTGCATGCCGGCGATCGGGTTCTGCTGCTCGGACCGAGCGGGGGTGGCAAGAGCACGCTGCTGATGGTGCTGGCCGGGCTGATACCGCGCATCGTCGGCGGCGTACTCGCCGGCACGGTGCGTCTCGATGGTATCGATACCA
Source organism: Acetobacteraceae bacterium (assembly GCA_027365195.1). Taxonomy (GTDB): domain Bacteria; phylum Pseudomonadota; class Alphaproteobacteria; order Acetobacterales; family Acetobacteraceae; genus DAHXNW01. Next base: position 5,475 of record DAHXNW010000197.1, on the reverse strand, counting down.
CCCGCGTCGAGACCAGCCTCGCGGCATTTTCCAGCGCCGTCGCCATCGTGATGCAGGATCCCGAGAGCCAGATCACCTGCCTCACGGTGGAAGACGAGATCGCCTTCGCGCTGGAGAACTTCAATCTGCCGCAAGCAGAGATCAACGCCCGCACCGATGGCGTGCTGGTCCGCTGCGGCATGGAGGCGATGCGTCATGCGCTGGTGTACACACTCTCCGGCGGGCAGAAGCAGCGTCTGGCGATCGCCTGCGCCCTGGCGCGCCAGCCGGAAGTGCTGATCCTCGATGAGCCACTGAGCAATCTCGACCCTGCCGGCTGCGCCGAGGTGATGCCGCTGATCGCCGAGACCGCCGGGCGCGCGGGCAGTGCCATGGTGATGACGGCGCATGATTTCGCCGGCTTCGCGAGCCTGTTCACCCGAGTCGTCATCGTCGCCAAGGGCCGCGTGTTGCGCGACGGGCCGATCCGCGCGGTGCTGTGCGACGTGCCGCTGCTGGCGGCATTGGGCCTGGAGGTGCCGCTGTTTTTGCAATGGGCGCATGCGATGCTCGGCCCGGCGATGACGGCCGCACCCCTCACGCTCGATGAAGCCATCGAGATGGTCCGCCGTGCCGGCATCCGCCCGAGCCTGCCGCCGGCGTTCCGCACCGCGCGGCCGGTGCGGGCCGCAAGCGAGGCGCTGGTGGAGGTGAGCGGGCTGAGCGTTGCCTTCGGCCGGCGGGCAGTGCTGCGCGATCTGGATTTTTCCATCCGCAAGCATGATTTTCTGGCCCTCGTCGGCTTCAACGGCTCCGGCAAATCCACCCTGGCGCTGACGCTCGCCGGTGCGATCGCGCCGAGCCGTGGCGGCATCCGCCTTGCTGGCACGCCCTATCGCTATCGGCGCGGGCGGCAGGTTGGGCAACGCGACGCGACGCCGATCGGCTACGTGTTCCAATATCCCGAGCATCAGTTTCTGCACGACAGTGCCGCGGCGGAATTGCGCCATGGCCGGCCCGACCTTTCCGACGAAGAGATTGCCCGGCTGCTCGGCGAGATTGGCATCGCCGACCCCGCCTGCCATCCCTATGAATTGAGCGGCGGCGAGAAGCGTCGGCTCGGCGTTCGCGCGACCGTGCTGCTCGCCCCCGCGCTGCTGATCCTGGATGAGCCAACCTATGGGCAGGACGAGCGCAACCGCGCACTCATCGAGGCCGATCTGCGTGCGCTGCATCAAAACGGCACCACCATCGTCGTCATCACGCATGACATGGATCTGATCTATCGTCTCGCCAGCCGCGTGATGGTGCTGCGCGAGGGGACGATCGTCGCCGATGCCGCGGTGGAAGAGTTTTTCGCTGACAAAAGCGATCTCGCTGACCTCGGCCTCGCCGAGCCGCCGCTCCGCGCGCTGCAACGCGCCGTCATGGGGAGTTAACCCATGGCCCAGGAAGTGGTGCTCGGCTATCACGACGGCGATTCCGTCCTGCACCGGATCGATCCATTAACAAAACTGATCGCCCTGCTCGGCGTCATCGTCTTCGCCATCGGTGCGCCGATCGACTACAACGGCTGGATGCTGCTCGCGCTGTTCGCCGCCGCGCCGTTCAGCGGAGTCGATCTGAAAACTTTTCTGCGCCCATGGTCGGTGCTGATCCCGCTCTGGGTGCCGTTCATCCTGCTGCCGCCGGTGCTGTTCCATCTGCAGCGCGGTCTGCTCGGCCTCGCCGGCGATACCGCGCATCTGCATCTGTTCGGCCAGGATTTCGCCTATTCGCGCTACGGACTGAACTATGGCGTGAAGATCGCCGCGCGCGGCAGCGTGATCGGCATCGCCTCGCTACTGGTGCTCTGGACCACGCATCCGCGCGACCTCGTGCAGTCGATGGTGCAGGAATTGCGCGCACCGTATAAATACGCCTGGGCGGTTTTTCTTGCCTTGATCTACGTGCCGATCGTGCAGCACGAGACGCAAATCCGCAGCCATGCGCTGCATATTCGCGGCGTACGCTATCGCCGTCTCAGTCTGCGCGGGCTGCGGCTGTTGGCGATCCCGGTGATCTTCCGCTCGCTGCGGCGCGGTTTTTCCACCGCACTGTCGATGGAGGCGCGCGGCTTCGGCGTTGCGCCGCAGCGCGCCTTCCGCCACGATCTGCATTACCCGCCGCATGTCGGCCTGCTGCGCGCGGCGGTGGCGCTGGTGGCCGTCCTGCTGATCGGGGTCGCCATCGCCAGCGGACGCTTCGCCGTGATGGCGCATAGCTGAGGAGCCACGATGACCCTGCTGCATGACGAACACGCCGCCGAGCGCGCCCGCGCACGTCCGACGTTGCATACGCTGAAGTCGACACCGGCGAATGTCCATTGGGGCTATTTCGATGCCGATCTGGCGCCGGCGCTGCGCGTACGGAGCGGCGACATCATCGCCGCCGAGGCGATCACCCACCACGCCGGCGATGCGCCGGAATTGATGATGGATGCGGCGATCACCGCATTGTATGAAGGCGTGCCGGAGGCGGACCGCAATCCCGGCGTGCATGTGATGACCGGGCCGGTGTTCGTCGAGGGTGCGAAGCCCGGCGACATGCTGGAGGTGCATTACCTCTCGATGACGCCGCGGCTGCGCTATGGCTCGAATCTCGCCGCCCATTGGGGGCATCTCTACAAGGAATTCGGCGAGCGCGAGCGTGTCACCATCTATCGGCTCGACCGTCGCGCGCTGACCGCCGAGGCGGTGTTCGCCTATGACTATCCGGATAAATACACCACGCCCGGACGGGTGATGCCGGAACGTGATTGTTGCCGCGTGCCGGCGCTCGCGGGCGTGCGGGTGCCGGTGCGCCCGCATCTGGGCACCGCCGGTGTCGCCCCCGATGCGCGCGGCCGGGTGAGCACCATCCCGCCCGGCAATCATGGCGGCAATATCGACAACTGGCGCATCGGCGCCGGGGCCACGATGTATTACCCGGTGGCGGTGGAGGGCGCGCTGTTCTCGATCGGCGATCCGCACATCTCGCAGGGCGATGGCGAGATCAGCGGCACCGCGATCGAAGCCTCGCTCGATGTGGTGTTCCGCGTCTTCCTGCGCCGCGACTTCACGTTTCCCTCGCCGCTGCTCGAAACGCCGGACTGCTGGATCACCCATGGTTTCGATGACGATCTCGATGGCGCGATGCGTGCGGCGAGCCTGGAGATGCTGCGGCTCTTGCATGACCAATACGGATTGAGCCGCGACGATGCCTATTCGCTGATGAGCGTGGCCGCCGATTTCACCGTGACCCAGGTGGTCGATGGCCGCCAGGGCGTGCATGCGCGCATCCGGCGCGACATCTTCGCGAGCGATTGAGCGGGCGCGCCGCAGGCTCAGCCGATCCGGCGCCGCCGGTGATCATGGTCGGCCCCGGCGGCGGAATCGCGCCATTCCGCGCTTGCCTCGAAAGATCGCGCGGCATCGGCGGGCGAGGCTGGCTGTTCTGCGGGGAGCGTAAGGAAGCGAGTGAATTTTTGTCCGGCTTAGCGCATGATTTTTGAGCTGGGAGAGTAGAAGTGAACACTGGCTCGGGCATCGGCGTCTCGGTGTTGCGCAAGGAAGACGACCGCTATCTGCGCGGCCGCGGCGAATTCATCGCCGATATCCGGCTCGCCGGCATGCTGGAGCTGTGTTTCCTGCGCAGCCCGCTCGCCCACGCCCGCATCCGCGCGATCCACAAGCCGGCCGGCGCCGAAGACCGCGTGTTCACCGCCGCCGACCTTGCCGGCGTGCGCCCGATCGTCGCCAATACCGCCCTGCCCGGCTTCAAACCCTCGGCGCAGCCGGTGCTGGCCGAGGACAAGGTGCGCCATGTCGGCGAGCCGGTCGCCGTCTGCGTCGCACCGACCCGCGCCGAGGCGGAGGATCTGGCGGCAACGGTCGCGATCGACTTCGAGGAACTGCCGGTGGTGAGCGACATGCTGGCCGCGCGCGTTGCAGGCGGCGCGCTGGTGCATGAGGCGTGGGGCGATAATGTGTTCCTGGAAACGCGGGTGGAAGTCGGTGATGCCTCGGTGCGGGACGGCGCGGCCTTCGTCGTGCGGCGCAGCCTGCGCACGGCGCGACAGTGCATGTCGCCGCTGGAGGGGCGCGGGGTGGTGGCGCTCTGGGACCGGCGGCTGGAACAATTGGTGCTGCACAGCTCGACCCAGTTGCCGCATATCGTGCGCACCGGCCTCGCCTCCTGCCTCGGCCTCGCCGAGGATCAGCTACGCGTAATCGCCCCCGATGTCGGCGGCGGCTTTGGCTACAAGGGCATCCTGCTGCCCGAGGAGGTCTGCGCCGGCTTCCTCGCCCGCCGGCTCGACCGCCCGGTGCGCTGGATCGAGGACCGCCGCGAGCAGCTCACCGGCAACGCCAATTGCCGCGAGCACCAGTATGAACTCACCGCCCATGCCGCCGCCGACGGCCGGTTGCTGGCGCTCGATTGCGCGGCGAGCGTCGATGCCGGGGCCTATTCGCTCTATCCGTTTTCCGCCTGTCTGGAAGCAGCACAGGTCGCCAGCATCCTGCCCGGCCCGTATCGGCTCGACGCCTATCGCTGCACCACTTGGTCCGTGGCGACCAACAAGCCCGGCATCCTGCCTTACCGGGGCGTCGCGCGCGCCGGGGTGTGCTATGCGATCGAGACGATCATGGACGGCATCGCCGAGGCCAGCGGGATCGCGCCGGAGGTGGTGCGCCTACGTAATCTGATCCCGCCCGAGGCGATGCCGTTCGACAACATCACCGCCAAGCATTTCGACAGCGGCGACTATCCGGAGTGCCTGCGCCGCGTGGGGGCGGCGATCGACCTTGCCGACGTGCGGCGGCGCCAGCAGGCGCGCGAGCCGGGCGCGCCCTATCTCGGCCTCGGCCTGTCGATCTTCTGCGAGCAAGCGGCGCACGGCACCTCGGTCTATGCCGGCTGGGGCATTCCGATGGTGCCGGGGTTCGAGCAAGCGGTGGCGCGCATGACGCCGGATGGCGGCCTCGAATTGCGCGTCGGCATCCAGTCGCATGGCCAGGGGCTGGAGACCACGCTGGCGCAGGTGGCGCATGGCGTGCTCGGCCTGCCGCTCGCGCGCATCCGCGTGGTGCATGGCGATACCGCCCTCACCCCCTATTCCACCGGCACCTGGGGTTCGCGCTGCATGGTGATGGCGGGCGGCGCGGTGGAGAGCGCCTGCCGCGCGCTCGGCGAGCGGATTGCCCGGATCGGCGCGCATCTGCTGCAGGTGCCGGAGGCGAGCGTGGTGGTGGGCGACGGCCGGGTCAGCGCGGGGCGCGCCAGCATCGCCATCGCCGAGGTGGCGCGGAGCTGGTACCTGCGCCCGCAGGATCTGCCCGCGGACGTCGCGCCCGGCGGGCTGGAGGTGACGGCTGGCTACAAGCCGCAACGCGACAGCGGCACCTTCAGCTATGCCGCCCACGCCGCCGTGGTCAGCGTCGATGCCGAGAGCGGCGAGATCCGCATCCTCGACTA
>DAHXNW010000127.1 GCA_027365195.1 Acetobacteraceae bacterium | reverse complement strand
ATGAGGAACACCAGCACCATCTGCAGGATGTTGGAGAGCGCGTTGGGGTTCTCGAACGGATGCGCCGAATTGACGTTGAAGAAGCCGCCGCCGTTGGTGCCAAGCTCCTTGATCGCCTCCATGAAGGCGACGGGACCGATGGCGATGGTCTGCTTGGCGCCCTCCAGCGTATGCGCATCGACGTAATTGGCCAGCGTCTGCGGCACGCCGAGGGCGACCAGCATGAAGCCGGCGACGATCGCGATCGGCAGCAGCAGATAGAGCACGAGGCGGGTCATATCGACCCAGAAATTACCCAGCTCCTTGATGCCGCCACGGGCGAAGGCGCGGGAGACGGCGATCGCCAGCGCAATGCCGGTCGCCGCGGAGAGGAACATGTGCGAGGTGAGACCGACCATCTGGCTGAAGTTCGACGCCGCCTGCTCGCCGGTATAGGCCTGCCAGTTGGTGTTGGTGACGAAGCTCATCGCCGTGTTGAAGGCGAGCCGCGGCGCCATGCCGGTGGCCCTTTGCGGATTGAACGGCAGATAGAACTGCACCCGCAGGATGACGTAGAGCAGGACGAAATGCAGCGCGTTGAACAGCAGCATCGCCCCGGCATAGCCGCGCCAGCCCATGCCGCGCTTCGCATCGACGCCGGCGATGGCATAAAGCCCGCGTTCGACCGGCGCCAACAGCGGGGATAGGATGGTGCGCTCGCCGTCGAGCACCTTCGCCATGTAGATACCGAGCGGCCACGCCGCCAGCACGATCATCGCGAGCACGAGCACGATCTGTGCCCAGCCGATCACTGTCATGAAACGGAACCCTTCAGAGATCTTCGGGGCGGATCAGCGCCCAGAACAGATAGAACAGCAGTCCGGCCGAGACGATGCCGCCGAGGATGAGATCGAACATCGGCTCAGATCCGCTCGCACAGGGCCGCATAGACGGCCATCAGCAAGATGCCGCCGGCGCCGAGAATTACGTACAACACATCCGCCATGGTCCACTCCTATGCCACGCTGGGGTGATAGGGCGGCTGGCGATAAAATCTCGAGAGGGAAATTCGGCCGGCGCATAAAGAGCGCATAAAGATTGGCTCGGCCGGTGCAGGCTAGAGCATGATGGCTTTAAACTGCACCGGCCCGCGAAACAGAGACATACCAACGGTCATGCTTTATGACCGTTGGTATGAGGCGCTAGCCGGCGCCGGGATCGATCCAGCCGACATGGCCATCGGCGCGGCGATAGACCACGTTGAGCCCGCCGGTGGCGCTGTTGCGGAACATCATCACCGTCTGATCGGCGAGGTCCATCCGCATCACCGCCTCACCCACCGAGAGCAGGCTGATCTCGGTCGTCGTCTCGGCGATCACCGTGGCATAGGCGCCCGCGCGCCCGGGCGCCTGTGGGGCCGCGTCCGTCGGCTCGCCGGGGTCTTCCTCGCGCAGCACGAATTGCCGCCCCGGCTCTGGGCGGGCGCGGTTGGCGAGGTCGCGCGCGTGCTCGTTCACCCGGCGGCGATAGCGGCGCAGCCGCTTGGCGACATGCTCGGCGGCATCGTCGAAGGCGGCATGCGCGTCGGCCGCCTCGCCCTCGGCACGCAGGGTGAGGCCGCGCCCCGCGTGCAGGTTGATATCGCAGGTAAAAAAGCTGCGCGCCCGGCCGAAGGTGACGTTCGCCTCCAGCGCATGATCGAAATACTTGCCGGCGACGGCTTCCAGATGCTGCTGCACGCGCTCGCGCAATGCGTCGGACATCTCGACCTGCTTGCCGGAAACCGTGATCTGCATGGACATCATCCCTCTGTTGCCGCGCATAAGACCGCACCCGGTAGGGCAGCGCGGGTTTCAGGCCGGCACGGTCTTCTCCCGCTTGCGCTGCACGGAGCCGGGGATGCGCAGCGCATCGCGGTATTTGGCCACGGTCCGGCGGGCGATGTCCACGCCTTCCTGTCGCAGCATGGCAACGATCGCATCGTCGGAGAGCACCGCATCGCCCGCCTCGGCCGCCACAAGGGCGCGGATACGCTCGCGTACCGCCGCCGCACTGTGGCTTTCGCCGCCGCCGGTGGCGGCGATCGCGGTGGTGAAAAAATATTTCAACTCGAAGATGCCGCGCGGGGTCGCGATGTATTTATTCGCCGTCACCCGGCTCACCGTGCTCTCATGCAGTTCGACGAGGGTCGCGATGTCGCGCAGGATCAGCGGGCGAAGCTGCGCCACGCCATGGCGGAAAAACCCCTCCTGCTGGCGCACGATCTCGGCCGCGACCTTCAGGATGGTCTGCGCCCGCTGCTGCAGCGATTTCACCAGCCAGTTGGCGGTTTGCAGCTTCTCGGCGAGAAACAGCTTCTCCTCGCGCCCGCTGCGCGGCGCGATACGGGCATAAAAGCTCTGATTCACCAGCAGGCGCGGTATCGTCTCCGGATTGAGTTCGAGCAGCCAGCCGCCATCCGGTGCGGCGCGCAGCAGCACGTCGGGGATCACCGGGGGTGGCGGCGTGGCATCGAAGCTGGTGCCCGGCTTGGGATCGAGGGCGCGGATCTCGGCGATCATCTCGGCCATGTCCTCGGCATCGACACCGCAGAGCGTCATCAGCCGACGCAGCTCGCGGCGTGCCAGCAGGTCGAGATTGTCGAGCAACGTCGCCATCGCCGGATCGAGCCGGTTACGCTCGGCGAGCTGCACCGCCAGGCACTCGCGCAGGTCGCGGCAGAACATGCCCACCGGGTCGAATCGCTGCATCCGTGCACGCACCGCCTCGACGCGTTCGAGCGTGGTGCCCATGGCGCGCGCCAGATCGGCCGGATCGGCGGCGAGCCGGCCCGAGGGGTCGAGCAGGGCGATCAGATGCGCCGCGATCAATCGGTCCACCGGATCGGTGAAGCCCAGGCGGAGCTGTTCGGCGAGGTGCTCGCGCAGGCTGCGCGGCGCATCGGCCTGCGCCTCGATGCCGCGCGCGTCGTCGGCGAAATCATGCGACCCGCCGCGCTCGCCGATCGGCGCCGCGCCGTCGGCGACGCCGCCCGGATCATACTCCTCGGCATGCACGGCATCGAGCGGGGCGGCATCGCCCGCCGGCAAGTCGCCGGAGACCGCGAGAACGGCGGCATCGGCGCCATCAGGGTCGAGCGGGCGCTGATCGAGCGCCGGACGTTCCACCTCGCCCTCGGGGCGTTCGTCGCGTTCGAGCAGCGGGTTGCGCTCCAGCTCCTCCTCGACGAAGGCGTTGACCTCGATATTGGAGAGTTGCAGCAGCTTGATCGCCTGACGCAACTGCGGCGTCATCACCAGCGACTGGGTGTGGCGAAGATCGAGGCGCGGTCCGAGGGCCATGGGGGGCTTCTAGCGCAGGATGCGTTGAAGGCGAGTCTGCGCCAGCCCACACGCCCACCCGGCCACCCATTCCAGTATACTGACGTGGGTGGCCGGGTGGGCGTGTGGGCTGGCGCAGACTAAATTCATCATGCTCTACAGGCTGAACTTTTCCCCGAGATAGACCCGGCGCACATCCTCATGCGCCACCACCTCGTGGGGCCGGCCCTCCATCAGCACCTGGCCATCGTGCATGATATAGGCGCGGTCGATGATCTCCAGCGTCTCGCGCACGTTATGATCGGTGATCAGCACGCCGATGTCGCGATGTTTCAGATGCGAGACCAGATCGCGGATGTCGCCCACCGCGATCGGGTCGATGCCGGCCAGCGGTTCGTCGAGCAGCACATAGCTCGGTTGCGAGGCGAGCGCGCGGGCGATCTCGAGGCGGCGGCGCTCGCCGCCCGAGAGTGCCAGCGCGGGGGTACGGCGCAGATGGCCGATGCTGAATTCGGCGAGCAGCTCATCGAGCATGTGCTCGCGCTTGTCGCGGTGCGGCTCGACCACTTCGAGCGCCGCCATGATGTTCTGCGACACATTGAGGCCGCGAAAAATGCTCGCCTCCTGCGGCAGATAGCCGATGCCCAGCCGGGCGCGGCGGTACATCGGCAGCAGGGT
>DAHXNW010000121.1 GCA_027365195.1 Acetobacteraceae bacterium | reverse complement strand
GCCGAGGCGGTTGAAATTCGCGGTGAAGCGCGATTCCGGCGAGGCGACGCGGAAATCCGCCACCAGCGACAGCCCGAGGCCGCCGCCCACCGCCGCCCCCTGCACCGCCGCCACCACCGGCGTTTCGCAGCGAAACAGGCGCACCGCCTGCTGATAGAGATGGCCGCCCTGCTGGCTGCCCACGGTCTGGCGCGCCGGGGCGCTGAAATCCGCTCCGGCGCAGAAATTCTTGCCTTCGGCGCAGAGCAGGATGCTGCGGATCGCCGGATCGGCATCGAACCGATCGAACGCTGCCGCCAGATCGCGGATCAGCGGGATGTCGAAGAAATTATTCGGCGGCCGGCGGATCTCGGCAATGCCGACATGCCCGTCGGTGGAAATTTCGATGTCGCTCATCTCAATCCGAGCCCCCGTGCAATGATGCCTCGCAAAATCTCGCGCGTGCCCCCGCGGAGCGAGAACGAGGGGGCCGTCATGACCAACTGAGCCAGCACGGCGGTGAGCGGCGCATTACCCGGCGCATCCGACGGCTCGCAATCGACCAGCAGACGGACCACCTCGACCGTCTCCTGCTCCAGCACATTGCCCAGGTCTTTCACCAACGCGGCTTGCAGCGCCGGGTCTTCGCCAGCCTGCAACATGCCGGCGACCGAGCGGGAGAGGCGGCGCAAGGTCAGGATATGCGCGGTGAGCCGGCCGATCGCCACCGCCGCGCGCTCGGGTGCCGCGGGGCCGAGCGCGCGCACCGCCTCCACCAGCAGGGTGAAGGCGGAGAGGAAGCGGTCCGGACCGGAGCGCTCGAAGGCCAGTTCGGCGGTCACCTGCTTCCAGCCGTCGCCCTCCTGGCCGAGCAGCGCCTCCGGCGGCAGCAGCATGTCCTCGATGATCACCTCGTTGAAATGATGGCCGCCGCGCATGTCGATGATCGGGCGCACAATCATGCCGCCATTGTCGCGCGCGCGTTGCATGTCGACCAGGAACTGGCTGACGCCGGCGTGGCGGTCGTCGGCGGATTTGGCGCCGGTGCGGCAGAACAGGATCATGTAATCGGCCATATGGGCCGACGACGTCCAGACCTTGGTGCCGTTCACCAGCCAACCGCCCTGCGCCGGCTGCGCGCGGGTGCGCGCGGCGGCGAGATCGGAGCCGGAATCGGGCTCGCTCATGCCGATGCAGAACGAGCACTCACCGGCAGCGATGCGCGGCAACAGCATCTGGCGCTGCGCCTCGGTGCCGTTGCGCAAAATCGAGGGACCGCTCTGGCGATCGGCCACCCAGTGATAGCCGACGGGCGCGCCGGCGGCGAGCATCTCTTCCAGCACCACATAGCGTTCGAGCGCGCTGCGTTCATGGCCACCGTAGCGCTTCGGCCACGTCATGCCGAGCCAGCCGCGCTCGCCCATCTTGCGGCTGAACGCGCGGTCGTAACCGCTCCAGGAGGCTGCCCTTTGCTGCGGTGTGCGATCCTTCAGTTCGATGGCCAGAAAGTCCCTGACTTCCATGCGCAGCGCCTCGACGCCGGCGGACGCCGGCGGCGGCGGGGCGAAGGCGAGTGGTTGCATGCTCATGCTCCGGCTCCTGCTGGCCCCACCGGCGCGCGCACCAGCAAGGCGTCGGCGATCGTGCAGCCCTGGCCGGCAGGGTGGACGATCACCGGGTTGAGTTCCATCTCCGCGATGCTCTCCCGCGCCGCCACGGCGAGCCGCGAGAGCAGCGACACGAGCCGCGCCAACGCCGGCAGATCGGCCGGCGGGGCGCCGCGAAACCCCTCCAGCAATGGCGCGCTGCGCAATGTGCGGATCATCGCGACCGCCGCTGCCTCATCGAGCGGGGCGAGGCGATAGGCGATATCGCGGAACAGCTCGGTGGTGATACCGCCGGCTCCCACCGTCACCACCGGGCCGAAATCGGGGTCGCGCAAGATGCCGATGATCATCTCGACTCCCTTCGGCGCCATCGCCTCGAGCAGCACGCCCTCGATCGGCGCGCCCGGCGCATGGCGCGCCGCATTGGCGCGCACCGCGTCGAAGGCGGCCTCCAGCCCGGCGGTATCGACGATGCCGAGCCGCACGCCGCCGGCCTCGGTTTTGTGCGGAATGGCGGCGGACTGGATTTTCACCGCGAGCGGAAAGCCGAGTGCCGCCACCGCCGATGCCAACCCGGCGCGGCTGGTGACCAGACGGCCTGCCGGGATGGCGATGCCGCAGGCGGCGAGCAGCGCCTTCGCCGCATGCTCCGCGAGCGCGCCGGGCGGCCCGGCCAGATGGCTCCGCACCTCGGCGGGCAGCGCCAGAGGTGGCGGGGTTGCACCACCGAGGGCGCGTTCGCCACGCGCTTGCAGCAGCCGCGCGGCTTGCGCCAGCAGTGCCATCGAGGGGCAGATCACCGCGCCCGCCTCCGCCAGCGTCTGCCGGCCCAGCGCCGAGGGTAGGGTGTAGCTGTAGAACAGCACCGGCTTGCGCCGCTCCGCCAGCAGCGCGCCCAGGGCTGCGCTGTCGAGCGAGACGCGGGCCGGGTTGGCGAGCGTGGTGACGACGGCGATCTGGTCGATCGCGGGGTCTTCCATCATCAATGCGATGGTGCGCAGGGTGCCGCCGCCCTGCGCACCGCCGGCGGTCAGATCGACCGGGTTGCGGGCGGTGCCGTAGGAGGGGATAAAGGCGCGGATCGCTTCCTGCGTCGCGGCGCCGAGTTCCGGCAGGCTCAACCCTGCGGCCTCCAGCGCATCGGCGGCCCAGGCGCCGGCGCCGCCGGAGATGGTGACCACGCCGCAACGCCCGCCGCGCGCAGGGGGGTTGGTGGCGAGTGCTGCCGCCAGGGTCAGCGCCTCGTCCAGTTCGTTCGCGACCGTGATGCCATGATGCGCGAACATCGCATCATAGCCGGCATCCCAGCCGGCCATGCTGGCGGTGTGCGAGGCAGCGGCGAGTTTGCCCACGGTGGAGCGGCCGATCTTGATCGCGACGATGAACTTGCCGGCGGCCCGTGCCGCCGTCGCGGCGGCGGCGAACGCCGCCGGGTCGCGCACGCTTTCGAGAAACAGCAGGATGCCGGCGGTGTCTGCATCGCCGGCCATGTGGGCGAGGATGTCGGCCACCGTCAGATCCGCCTCGTTGCCGGTGCTGACCACGCTGCTGAACGACAACCCGAGCGCACGGCCACGGTTGTAGAGCGCAAAGCCCATGCCACCGCTCTGTGCCACGATGCCGAGGCGGGCCTGCACGGCGGTCGGGAAGACATCGGCCTCGCGGTCCACCGCTGGGCTGAAGGTGGCGCTCACGCGGGCGACCTCGTTGTGGAAGCCCTCGCCGTTGGGGCCGAGGATGCGCATGCCGGTGCGCCGGGCGAGCGCGCCCACCGCGGCCTGCATCGCCGCCGGCGCCGCCGCGTCCTCGGCGAAACCCGACGAGATGATCACCGCATGGCGCACCCCGGCCGCCGCACATTCCTCCAGCGCAGCCAGCACGCCGGCGGCGGGGATCGCGATCAGTGCGACATCGACCGGGCTGCCGGCGGCCGCGATCGTCGGGTAGCAGGCGAGGCCGTCGATCGCCGGATAGCTCGGGTTGACCGGCACGATCCGGCCGGCAAAGCCGTTCTTGCGCAG
>DAHXNW010000117.1 GCA_027365195.1 Acetobacteraceae bacterium | reverse complement strand
GAATCTGGTCGATCATGTGATGGTTACGATCGAGCGCGCACGGCACGAGCCGTCCGACCTGCTCAGTAGCGCTGCTTGAACCAGACTGCCCGGCGGGTCGCGATCACCGGCATCGGTGCGGTCAGCGCGTTCGGTGTGGGTGCAGCAGCACTTTGGTCGGCCATCAAGCGCGGAGACTGCGGCATCGCGCCGATCCGTGGCATTCCGACCGATCGGCTGATGGTCTCCACCGCCGCCGAGGTCAAGGACTTCGATCCGTTGGCGCATTTCGATCAGCGCCGCCTGGCGATGCTCGATCGTGTCTCGCAACTCGCTCTGGTCGCGGCGCGCGAAGCACTAGCGCATTGCGGGCGGGATGCCGCCGGTTGCCGGCGTGCCGGCGTGATTCTCGGCGCGTCGCTCGGTCAAACGACGCTCGATGCCACCTACCAATCGTTCTATGGCGAGGGCGCCAAGCGGTTGCCTCCAATGACCGTAACACGGAGCATGCCGAGTGCGACAACGAGCCATCTATCGATGGAATTCGGAGTGCGTGGGCCGTGTTTTGCCATCGCGTCGGCCTGCGCGTCGGCGAGCCACGCGATCGGTGTCGCGTTCCACATGGTCCGTTCCGGCATGCTCGACATGGCCGTGACGGGTGGCAGTGACGCCTCGATTCAGCCGGGGTTCTTGAAAGCCTGGGAATCCCTGCGCGTGCTCAGCCCGGACGTATGCCGGCCCTTTTCCAAGGATCGCAGCGGACTGGTGATCGGCGAGGGCGCGGGGATATTGGTGCTCGAGCCGTGGGAAGCGGCGTGCGCGCGCGGCGCCGTCATCCACGCCGAACTCGCGGGGTTCGGTATGAGCGCGGACGCGGAAGATCTGATGGCACCAAACGCCATCGGCGCCGCGCATGCGATACGCGATGCGTTGGAAGATGCTGGTGTTGCCTATGATGCTGTCGATTACGTCAATGCACATGGCACCGGAACACGCTTGAACGACAAGACCGAGGTCGCCGCACTCGGTAAGGTGTTCGGTGCGTATTTACATCGATTGCCGGTCTCGTCGAGCAAGTCGATGTTCGGTCACTGCCTGAATGCCGGCGGTGCGCTCGAAGCGATCGTGACGGCTTTGAGCCTGCGCGATGGCATTCTGCCGCCGACCATCGGCTTTCGTGAGGCCGATCCGGACTGTGCGATCGACTGCGTACCCAACCGCGCGCGACCTGCGGCACTTGCCATCGCATTGTCGAATTCTTTTGCTTTTGGAGGTTTGAATTCCGTACTCGTCCTAAAGCAGGCCGCATGATTGTTCCGCATATCACTCGTATCGGCACGGCGGTTCCCGATCACGACATTCATACCGCATTCGTCGCCCTCGCACGGAGCATGCTCGCGGACGAGAAATCCCGTCAGGTGTTCGACCGCATGGCCGAACGCGCAGGCATCGCGCATCGCTATGCGTGTCTCGCCGCCGGCGATGTCGCGGCCGGTGAGGTGGATGCGGAGGGCGTCTATCGACGGGGGCATTTTCCAGGCACTGCGCTGCGCATGGCTTTGTATGAGACGCATGCCCTACCGCTCGCGGTGCGTGCGATCGCGGCACTCGATAGGGCGGACGAGTTGCCACGGATCACCCATTTGATCGTGGCATCCTGCACGGGGTTCACAGCACCGGGGCTCGATCTGCAGCTGATCGAGCACCTCGGGCTTCACGCCGATGTGCAGCGCGTCATGGTCGGCTTCATGGGATGTGCGGCGGCGGTGCCAGCGCTGCGTCTCGCGTATCAAGCGGTGCGCTCCGATCCCGCGGCACGGGTGCTCGTCGTCAATCTCGAGTTATGCTCTCTGCATTTGCATGAGACGTCCGATCTCAACGCCATGCTGAGCTTTCTGCTGTTCGGCGACGGGTGTTCGGCTGCGTTGGTGAGCGCCGAGCCGCGTGGCATTGCGATGCATGATTTCCGTGCCGCCGTGATTCCCGATAGCCAGGATCTGATCCGCTGGGCGATCGGCGATCACGGTTTCGACATGCATCTTTCCGGCAAAGTACCCGCGCGCATCGCCCGCGCCCTGCGCACGGATCTGGCACGCACGGATGGCGGCGGATTGCTGCGCGATCAGACCGTCGAGACGATCGATCTCTGGGCCGTGCACGGCGGCGGACGCACCGTGCTGGATGCCGTCGAAGTCGGGCTTGGGCTGAACCCGACGGTTCTGCGCCATTCACGCGCCGTGCTGCATGATTTCGGCAATATGTCCTCCGCCACGGTGATGTTCGCCCTCCAGCGAATCATGCACGAGGACGCGCCGAAGGCGGGCAATGCGCGTGGCATTGCGATGGCGTTCGGGCCGGGGATGGTGGCCGAAACATTCCGCTTCACGCTGGCCAGGGGGTGAGACGTGGATTTGTCGCAGCGTAGCATAGCGGCCGAAGTGATGGACTCTCCAGACACCAGCAGGCTGGAGTACGAGCGCTGCCTGCACGATCTCGAATCCGTCAATCGCCTGACAATGACCCACCGCCCCACGCTGCGCTGGTTGAGCCATGCGACGCAGGCGTTGCCGCGTGGCACCCCGATTTCGATTTTGGATGTCGCCTGCGGCGCCGGCGATCTTTTGCGGGCCATCGACCGTTGGGCCGAAGGCTGCGGCCTGCACGCCACACTGACGGGCATCGACCTCAACCCGGGCAGCGCCAGCATCGCGGCGGCGCAAACCGCGCCGGGGCGCGCGATCACCTATCGAACCGGCGATGTGTTCGACGAAACTCTCGGTCTGGAGGCGGATTTTATCGTCAGCTCGCAATTTGCCCACCATCTCGACGATGCCGCCATCGTGCGCTTTTTGTTGTGGCTAGACCGTCATGCAAGGCGCGGCTGGTTCATCGCCGATCTGCATCGCCATCTCATTCCCTATCTTGGCTTTCGTGTTCTGGCTCTTGTTGCGGGATGGCATCGTATCGTACGTAGTGATGGCACCATCTCCATCGCACGCGCTTTTCGCCGTGCGGACTGGCAGAAATATCTCACCTTGGCTGGTTTGGATGCCGATATCCGCTGGCGGTTTGCTTTCCGTCTCTGCATTGGCCGGCTGAAGTGAAACTGCCGCTCGTGGTGGCCGGCGGTGGCCTCGCGGGGGCGGCGGCGGCCTGTTTGCTGGCGCGCGCGGGATGCCGGGTGGTGCTGTTGGAGCGTGAAGCCGGGCCAACCGACAAGATCTGCGGCGAATTCATCAGCATGGAGGCGCAGCATTATCTTCGCCTACTGGGGCTAGATCTCTCCGCGCACGGCGCGCAACCCATCAGGCGCGTGCGCTTGGTGCGTGGCGCGGTTGCGATCGACGTGGCATTACCGTTCGTCGCTTTGGGCCTCTCCCGCCGGAGTCTCGACCAGGCCCTGATCGATTGCGCGGCGGCGAATGGCGCCGAGATCCGGCGCGATTGCACCATCACCCACCTCGGTCGAGAGGATACGCTGACGCTGGATATCGCCGGCCAGGGTAGAATCGAGGCAGACACAATATTCCTCGCGACCGGCAAGCACGAGCTGCGCGGCGCACGGCGCAGGCCCGCGACACAAGCGGAAAACCTCGTCGGATTCAAGATGTATTTCCGGCTGACGTCTGCGCAGCGAAACATTTTGCGTGATTGTGTCGAGGTGCTGATGTGGCCCGATGGTTACGCCGGCTTGCAGAACGTCGAAGACGGACGCAGCAATCTCTGTCTCCTGACGCAGGAGGCGCGGTTGCGCGCGGCCGGTGGCGACTGGCAGCGTCTGCTGGATGATCTGTGTCGTACCCAGCCGCACCTGGCGCGCCGGCTGGAGGGCGCCGTGCCACTTCTGGCGCGGCCCATCTCGATATTTCGCGTGCCTTACGGGTTTCTGCATAAACCGAGTGCGGACGATCCGGCGGGTTTGTATCGGCTGGGAGATCAGGTCGCCGTGATCCCCTCTTTCACCGGTGAGGGCATGTCGATCGCGTTGCACAGTGCGGCGGTCGCCGTCGCGTGCTATCTGCAGGGTGATGCGGCGCTTGTCTATCATCGCCGTATGCGCAACGACTTTGCCGCCCAGATCGCGCGTGCATCCGCCCTCTATCGACTCGGACGATCGGCACAAGGTCAGGCGGCGATGATGTGGGTCGCGCGCACCTATCCAGCCGCGCTGCGGCTGGCCACATCGCTCACCCGCATTCCCCCTCACGCACTGGCACGCCAATCGGCTTTGGCCGCCGCTGGTTGAAACATCCAGGGCAGCGCCGCCCGGTCGACGATGATGCGGGCTTCGGCCAGCGAGGCGAGCAGCATCGGCTCCGGCAACCTCAGGTAATGCGTCAGCAGCCGCAGATAGACGCCGACGAAGCAGGCGCCATGACCATCGGAGGCGCCATCATGGCTCGCCGTCATGGCGTGCGCGATTTCGTGCAGCAGGCACCAGGAGGGGGTGAACAGGTGTAATCGGATGGTCAGCCGCGAAGCATCCGCCACCCGCGCGCGCGCGTTCGCCGGCAACGCCGCGACCTTGGGCGGAAAGCGGAGGCCGCGCCCCTGCCACAGCGGCTCGGCCCAGATCGCCGCCACCATGCCCTGCGCCGCCGCGCGGGCGATGCGTGTGGGGTCGTGCGGTGCCACCACGCGATCCTCCCAGGCATAGACGCGGCTGCGCTGGCGATCGGGCGTCATCGTAGCCGAACCGGTGGATCGGCGCCGAGCGGGCGGTTCAGATTGACCCGCTCGCCCGCGGCACGGCCCTGGCGATAGGCGAGATCGTGCCGCGCGCGCAGTGTCCGCCCGGCGGAGACCAGGCGGATCGCGCGCTCGCGAAACGCCTCGGCGACCATGTCGTGCTTGAGCACCACCAAAGCACCACCGGATGCGGCCGCTGGCTTCGCCCATGCGGCCGCCCGCGCGGCTTCCCGCTCGCCGAGCAGCGCATCGAGCCGTTCGGCGATGCGGCTCGCCATGCCGTGCTCGAAGCTGGTGCCGGCCTGGCGCAGCCGCACGCCGGAGAGCGTGCCCTGGCTGCGGCGAAAACCTTCGCGTTCGCCCGCCATGGCGCGTGCGATCAGGGCGAAGAGATAGGCGGCGAGCGCGGTATCCGGCTCGAAGCCGAAAAACACATAGGCGCCGGCGGCCTGCGCGCCACCCTCGCGCGAGAGCCAGACGCGGCAATCGCAGAACCGCGCGATCGACGGCACGCAGGCATCGATCGGCCGCCGCTGCCGTCCTGTGAGCGGCACTTCGCGGGTGACACAGCGAGCGGCGCGCAGATCGACCTCGGCCATGCTCAGCGCGTAGCGGTCGAGCAGGCGGCCGACCATCTCGGCGGCCGCCATCGCCTCGGCTTCGGTGCAGCCGTTCGAGACGGTCTTTTCGCACAAGGCACGGATGCGCGATTTGACCCGTTCGAGTTCGCCGCTCTGGCTCATCCGGGACGGGTCATGCGCCGGCAGAGGACGTGGTTATTGCGCCGTGCCGGTGGCCGGCGGCTGCTGTGCCCGCATCTGCTGCATCTCGCTGCGCAGCTCCGCCCGATGCGCGCGCATGTATTTGCGAATCTCCGGCAGAGTCACGGTGTTGTCGTGATCGACATCGATCGCGGCGAAATGCCGCGCCACCATCGGCATGCCGGCCTCGGCCTGCGCCTTGGTCAGTTTGCCGTCATGCGTGGTGTTGGCGGCCTCGAAGCGCTGCTTCAGGGTCATGTGGTGGCCCGGCATCGGCATCTGAGTCTGTGGCGGCGTGGTGGGCGCGTTCTGCGCCTCTGCGCCGATCGTCGTCCCCGCGAGCAGCAGGGCGGCAGCGAGCGGCAGGAAAGCCAGATGGCGATGGAACTTCATGGTCTAATTCCTCTCTGTGGTCGCGATCACCTGCCGGATCGCCGCCAGCGCGAGATCGACATCGGCGCGGCTGACATCGAGATGCAGGCAGGCACGGGCGCGAAAGCGCCCCATGGCGCTGATCAGCACCCCCGTCTCGCGGCGCAGGCGGCTGGACAGCGCCTCCGCCTCCAGCCCGAGCCCGGCAGTATCGAAGAAAACGAGATTGGTCTGCGGCAGTTCCACGCCGAGGCCGGGAATCTGCGCGAGGCCGCGCGCCAGGGCGAGCGCGTTCTCATGGTCGTCCGCCAGCCGCTCGACATGATGGTCGAGCGCATGCAGACAGGCGGCGGCGCACATCCCGCCCTGACGCAGCGCGCCGCCGAGGCGCTGCTTCCAGCGCCAGGCGGCATCGATGAAGGCGGCCGAGCCGGCCATCACGGCGCCGAGCGGCGCGCCGAGGCCCTTGGTGAAATCGAGCCATACGCTGTCATAGCCGGCCGCCATGTCGCGCGGGCTGATGCCGGCGGCGACCACGGCGTTCATCAGCCGTGCGCCGTCCATGTGCGTCGCCATGCCATGCGCATGCGCGATGTCGGCCACCGCGTCGAGCTCCGCCAGCGGCCAGACCGAACCGCCGCCGAGGTTGGAGGTCTGCTCGCTCACCAGCAGCCGCTGCGAGAGCGCGTAGCGCGAGTGGGGCGTGAGCGCCTCGCGCAGAGTTTCGGGGCTGAACTGGCCGAGCTTGCCGGGTAGCCCGACCACCTGCACCCCGGCGAGCGCCGCCGGCGCGCCGCCCTCGGCGGTGAGGATATGCGCGGTCTCATGCGCCAGCACCGCATCGCCCGGGCGGCAATGGGTGAGGATGGCGATCTCGTTGCACATCGTTCCACTGGGCAGAAACATCGCCGCTTCCTTGCCGAGCAAGGCCGCCATCCGCTCGCACAGCAGAGTGATGGTGGGGTCTTCGCCGCGCTGCTCGTCGCCGACCTCGGCCTCAAGCATCGCGGCGCGCATCGCGGCCGTCGGCTTGGTCTGGGTGTCGGAGAACAGATTGACGCGCAACGGCGGCAGGGTGGGGTCGGGTCGGGGGGGAGCGTAGGGCATCGGTCTCTCAGGTTTTCGCAGCAGCAGGGGCCGGTGCGGCGGGTGCCGCCGGCTGCGCCGCTGGGCCATAGATATCACTCGCGCGCTTGACGAAGGCATTGACCATGCGGCGCACCGCCTCGTTGAACACGACACCGATCGCCGCCTGTAGAAGCCGGCTGCGAAACTCGAAATCGACAAAGAAATCCACCGCGCAGCCGCGCGGATGCGGCGCGAAGGACCATTGGTTGTTAAGATAGCGGAACGGGCCGTTCTCGTAGCGCACCCGCACCTGGCGCGGCCGGTCGAGGGCGACGCGGCTGCTGAAGCTCTCGCGGAACGGGCCGAAGCCGATGGTCAGATCGGCGACCAGATCGTGCTCGGAGGCGCTACGCACCCGCGCGCCGACGCACCAGGGCAGGAATTGCGGATATTTGCCGACATCGGCCACCAGATCGAACAATTGTTCTGGGCGATAGGGTACGATCTTGCGCTCGGCATGCGTCGGCATCGGGTCAGGCGGCGCGCGCGCGATGGGCCTGCCGGGCGGCACGCAGGGCGGCGAAATCGGCATCGGCGTGATAGGAACTACGGGTGAGCGGGGTTGCCGACACCATCAGAAAGCCGCGCGCGCGGGCCAGCTTGGCATACTCCTCGAACTCGTCCGGCGGGATGAAGCGCGCGACGGCGGCATGCTTCACGCTCGGCTGCAAATACTGCCCGAGGGTGAGGAAATCGACCTCGGCGAGCCGCAGATCGTCCATCACCTGGGTGATCTCGGCGCGGCTCTCGCCGAGGCCGAGCATCAGGCCGGATTTGGTGAAAATGGCCGGATCGCGCGCCTTCACCGAATCGAGCAGCCGCAGCGACTGGAAATACCGCGCGCCAGGCCGGATCGCGGGGTAGAGGCGCGGCACGGTCTCCAGATTATGGTTGAACACATCCGGCCTTGCCGCCGCGACCACCTCGATCGCCCCCGGCTTGCGCAGGAAATCGGGCGTCAGAACCTCGATCGTGGTATCCGGCGCGGCGGCACGGATGGCGCCGATCACGGCGGCGAAATGCGCCGCCCCGCCATCGGCGAGATCGTCGCGATCGACCGAGGTGATGACGATATGCGCGAGGGCGAGCTTGGCCACCGCCGCCGCCACGCGCGCCGGCTCACTGGCATCGAGCGGCAGCGGCTGGCCGGTGCGCACGTTGCAGAAGCCACAGGCGCGGGTGCAGGTATCACCCATGATCATCATCGTCGCGTGACGCTGCGACCAGCATTCGCCGATGTTCGGGCAGGCCGCCTCCTCGCACACCGTCACCAGCCCGTGGCTGCGCATCAGCGCGTGGGTTTCGTGATAGACGGGATGATT
>DAHXNW010000116.1 GCA_027365195.1 Acetobacteraceae bacterium | reverse complement strand
TCTGCTCTATGATGGGTACGACTATCGCACCCTCGCCGCCGTGGCACCCGCCTTGCGCGCGCGGGTGCTGACGGTGAGCGGGGTGTCGAAAACCTATGCGATGACTGGCTGGCGCGTCGGCTTCGCCGGCGGCCCGCGCGCATTGATCGCGGCGATGGTGAACATGCAGGGGCAGGCGACGGCGGGGATTTCCGGGATCAGCCAGGCGGCGGCGGCGGCGGCGCTCGACGGGCCGCAGCACCTCGTCGCCGAGCGGGCGACGATCTATCGCGCGCGGCGCGATCTGGTGGTGTCGATGCTGAACGAGGCGCCGGGCATCACCTGTCACAAGCCGGAGGGCGCGTTCTACGTCTATCCGTGCATCGCCGGGTGCATCGGCAAGCGGAGCGCGGCCGGCCGGCAGATCGCGACGGACGAGGATTTCGCCCTCGCCCTGCTGGAGGAGGCGCATGTCGCCGTGGTGCAGGGGGCAGCCTTCGGCATGTCGCCCTACCTGCGCATCAGCTACGCCACCGACGAGGCGACTCTCACCGAAGCCTGCGCGCGGATCATTCGGTTCTGCGGAGGATTGGCTTAGAAGCTGAGTCTCCGCCGGTCCGCATCACCATCCGACCACCCACGTCAGTTTACTGGAATGGGTGGCCGGGTGGGGGTGCGGGCCAGCGTAGACTGAAATCGTCGCGCATCAAGGCGTGGTGGTCGCGGGCTTCTGCGCTGGCGCCTTGGCGTGCGCCTTGATGACTTTGGCCTTCGTGGGTTTCGGCTTGCGCACCGGCACCGGGCAGGCGGTCAGGTCCATCGGCTGCGCGATGGTCTGGCTGGCGGCGAATTCCGGCAGTTCCTTGTCGCTATGCAGGGCGAGCACCTTGTCGAACATGCCGACCGAGTGCCCGCAGAAATCGGTGCCGAGCTTGATGCCGGATTCGGACTGCACATTGGCGAGATTGGTGATGTAGTTGTCGTGCTCCGAGCGCGCCCGATTGCCGTAGCTGCGCCCGAAATAGCTATCCAGCGCGCGATCCTCCCGCATGAGGTCGGCGCGATAGCGGCTGATGAAGGAGTTGTAGCGATCCTGCTCGTTGCAGGCGAGCGCCGTTACCATCAGCTCGCTCTTCAGCCCGGTGATATCGAAGGCGGATTTCTCCGCCGGCCTGGTGCAGACCGCGGCCGAGGCGGTGCTCGCCAGCATCGCGCCGGCGAGCGCAAAGGCCAGCACACCGCGCCAGCGTGTCCGCCGAGGGCTGGTGAGGGGAAGGGGGTCGGCAAACCGACGATCGCAATCATTCATGACGCACTCCATGCCGAATCGCCCGGGTTCGATCGGCAACAGTCTTGAGCACAACAAAGGTTGTCAGCGCAAGACGCCGATTGCTAGGATGATGCTTATGGACACGCACATCGGCCATTCCGTCTGCCCGCATGACTGCCCTTCCGCCTGCGCGCTCGAAGTCGAGGTGCTCGATACCCGACGGATCGGCGCGGTGCGCGGGGCCGCCGCCAACACCTACACCGCCGGCGTGGTCTGCGCCAAGGTCGCGCGCTATGCGGAGCGGCTCCATCACCCGGACCGGCTGCTGCGTCCGCTGGCGCGCAGCGGTCCGAAAGGTTCCGGTCAGTTCCGCGAAATCGGCTGGGACGAGGCGCTCGACCGCGTGGCCGAGGCCTTCGCGACCACCGCCGCACAGCATGGCGCGAGCGCGGTGTGGCCTTATTACTACGCCGGCACGATGGGGCTGGTGCAGCGTGATGGCATCAACCGGTTGCGCCACGTCATGGGTTATGCGCGCCAGAAGAACACGATCTGCGTCGCCCTCGCGGAATCCGGCTGGCTCGCCGGCGCCGGGCGCATCACCGGGCCGGATCCGCGCGAGATGGCGCGCGCCGATCTCATCGTGATGTGGGGCGGCAATCCGGTGGCGACGCAGGTCAATGTGATGACCCACGTCACCCGCGCCCGCAAGGAGCGTGGCGCCAAGCTGGTGGTGATCGACCCTTATCGCAACGGCACCGCGCAGGCCGCCGATGTGCATCTCGCGCTGCGCCCTGGCACCGATGGGGCGCTCGCCTGCGCGGTGATGCACGTGGCGTTTCGCGATAACTACGCCGATCATGCCTATATGGCGCGCTACACCGATTGCCCGGAGCGGCTAAAGGCGCATCTCAGCACCCGCGATCCGGCCTGGGCGGCGGCGATCACCGGCCTGACAATCGAGGAAATCGAGGCGTTCGCCGCACTCTATGGCCGCACCGCGCGCAGCTACATCCGCCTCGGCTACGGATTTTCCCGCCGGCGTAACGGGGCGGCGCAGTTGCACGCCGTCTCCTGCCTGCCCGGTGTCACCGGCGCGTGGCAGCACGAGGGCGGCGGCGCGTTCTGGAACAACCGGGCGATCTATCATTGGGACAAGACGCTGATCGAGGGGCTGGATCGGCGCGACCTCGGCGTGCGCGAGTTCGACATGAGCCGCATCGCCTCGGTGCTGAACAACGATCCGCGCGATCTCGCCGGCGGGCCGCCGGTGCATGCGATGCTGATCCAGAACACCAACCCCGCCGTGGTCGCGCCCGATTCCAACCGCGTGCGCCGGGGCCTGCTGCGGCCCGATCTGTTCGTCTGCGTGCATGAGCAGTTCATGACCGAAACCGCAGAGCTCGCCGATATCGTGCTGCCGGCGACGATGTTTCTGGAGCATGACGACCTCTATCAGGCCGGCGGCCACAGCCATATCCAGCTCGGCCCGAAGCTGGTCGAGCCGCCCGGCGAATGCCGCTCCAACCATGCGGTGATCGGCGCGCTGGCCGCCCGCCTCGGCGCCGAGCATCCGGGCTTTGCGATGAGCGAGATGGAACTGATCGATGCCACCTTGCGCGCCTCCGGCTGGCCGGGTGCGGCGAGCCTGCGCGAGAGCCATTGGATCGATGCGCAGGGCAATTTCGCGGACAGCCATTTCCTCAACGGCTTTGGCCATGCCGACAGGCGTTTCCACTTCGCGCCGGACTGGGCGGCGATCGGTGCGGCGCATGCGGCGATGCCGCCGCTGCCCGACCATATGGACACGCTCGACACCCCGACCACGGCGCATCCGTTCCGCTTGGTGACGGCGCCGGCGCGGCAATTCCTCAACACCAGCTTCACCGAAACCGCCACCGCGCGCCGCCGCGAGGGCCGGCCCACGGTGCTGCTGCATCCCGCTGATGCGGCAAGTCTCGGCGTGGCCGAGGATGACAAGGTGCGGTTGGGCAATGAGCGCGGCGAGGTGGTGCTGCATGCCCGGCTGTTCGACGGTTTGCAGCCGGGCGTGCTGGTGGTGGAGAGCCTCTGGCCGAACGCGGCTTTCGAGGGCGGCATCGGCATCAACGCGCTGACCAGCGACGAGGCGGCCCCGCCGAACGGCGGCGCGGTGTTCCACGATACCGCCGTCTGGCTGCGCGCCGAAGCCTCCGCCATGGCGCAGGCCGCCGAATAAGCTCCCCTCGGCTTTCCAATCGCCGCCTTTGTTGCACACGCCCCCGCTCGGGCCGATATCTCAGCATGAAGAGCGGGGGTGGATGAGCGCCGAGAAAATTCTGATGGCTTTGCTGCTGGGCGGGATCGCGACCGGCTGCGTCATCGTGCTCTATCCGTTTCTCTCGGCGATGCTGTGGGCCGCCATTCTGGTGTTTTCGAGCTGGCCGCTGTTCCGCTATCTGCGCGGCCTCGGCCTCGGGCGGGTGGGGGCGGCCGTCGCGATGGTGACGCTGACCGCCATCGTCGTGGTGCTGCCGATCGCGCTCGCCGCCCCGGACAGCATCAAGGACGTGGTGCACGTGCGCGCCCTCGCCATGCAGGCGTTCGAGGGCGGCGGCCTGCCGGCGGCGCCCGCCTGGCTCCCCGAGGTGCCGCTCATCGGCCCCAAGCTCAACGATGTCTGGAGCGGCTGGTCGGCCGACATCGGCGCCATGGTGGCCTTCTTTCGCCCGTATTTCGGTATTCTGGTGGAGAACGGCATCGAGGTGCTGCTGCGCATCACCCATGGCGTGATCAGCTTCGTGCTGGCGCTGTTCATCAGCCTGTTCTTCTATATCTATGGCGAGGAGATGACCGGCGCGCTGCAGGCGATCTTGCGCCGCATCGCCGGCGAGCAGGCGGACCGGCTGATTGCCGTCACCGGCCTCGGCGTGCGCGGCACCGTCTATGGCATCATCGGCACCGCCCTGGTGCTGGGGATTCTGACCTACATCGGCCTCCGGCTGAGCGGGGTGCCGCGCGCGCCGCTGCTCTCGCTGGTCACCGGGCTGCTCGCCATGCTGCCGATCGGCGCGCCGCTGGTGTGGATTTCGTCGGCGATCTGGCTGCTGGCGAGCGGGCGCACCGGCTGGGGGATTTTCCTCGCGATCTACGGCACCGTGGTGATCAGCGGCTCGGACCATCTGATGCGGCCGTTTTTCATCGCCCGTGGCGCCAAGCTGCCGTTTCTGCTCACCCTGCTCGGGCTGCTCGGCGGCGCGCTGGCGTTCGGCCTGCTCGGCATCTTCCTCGGCCCGGTGCTGCTCGGCGTGGGCTTGACCCTGGTGCGCGAGTTCGCCTCCCGTCCGCCGCGGCCGGCGTCCGATCCGCCGGCGCGGTAGAGAATACGCATCTCGTTAAGAGATTTCTGCTACCAAGAAGCGCTTATTGCAGGAGCCCGCGCCCGGATGTTCGGGGGATCGCCGCCCGCCGACAAAACTGCGACAGAGCGCCAGCATCGCTTCTATGAAGCGATCGCCGCGATCTCGGACGAACTTGGCCAGGTTTTCGACGAAGCCGGCCTGCTCGGCCGCATCTGCGCCGCTCTGGTGCAGACCGGCGTGTTCGACGGCGCCTGGATCGGCACGCCGCGCCCCGACGGGCTGTTCCAGCCGCAAGCCCTGTCCGATCCGAGCATGGCGGCCTATCTCACCGAGACCGGCGAGAAGAAGGGCGGCGGCTTGCGCCCGCAGCCGCAAGGCTCCATCGAGCGCGCCTGGACAAGCGGGGAGCCGGCGATCGAGAACGACTGGACCCGTGCCGGCTGGACCACGGCGCTGCGCGCCTCCAGCGTGAGCGCCCGCCAATGGGGTGCCTCCGCGGTGCTGCCGATCCGGCGCGACGGCCGGCTCTGGGGCATCGTCGTCGTCTACAGCCGCGCCGTGCACAGTTTCGATGCGGCGGTCCTGCCGCTCGCCGCACGGCTCGCGCGCAACATCGGCGTGATGCTCGACCATCAGGACCAGCGGCGGCGGTTGCGCCATCTGCGGCTGTTCTACGCGGCGCTGACCGATGTCGCCGAAATCGTGCAGCGGACGCCACCAGAGACCGGCGAGAGTACGCTCGCGCGGGCGCTCGCCGATGGCCTGGCCGCGAGTCCGTTGTTCGGCAGCGTGACCTTCGTGCGGATGGAGGCGGATGGCGCGCTGCACACGCTCGCCTCCGGCGGCGGTGGAAAACATCTGCGGGTGCGGGTGCGCCGCCCCGGAGAGCCGGGCGGCGAGGGTTCGACGCTGCGCGCCTGGCGGCTGCAGCAGCCGGTCTATCTGCCCGACGCGCTGGACGATCCGAGCCTGCCGGCACGCACGCGCGACTATCTGCAGCGGATCGGCGCACGCAGCCTGCTCTCGCTGCCGCTGCGCCGGGCCGGTGCGCCCTGGGGGGTGATGACCTGCGCCAGCAACGAGGCGGCCGCCTTCCCGCCCGATACGCTCGAACTCGCCACCCGTCTGGTGCGGCTGATCGAGGCCGGGCTCGATGCCATCCATCAGGACCGCACGCTGGCGGCGGCGCGCGAGCAGGCGGAATGGCTCGCCTCGCATGATGCGCTGACCGGTCTGCTCAACCGCGCGGCGTTCGAGAGGCTGCTGCCGGAGGCGATCGAGCGCGCGCGGCGGGAACATCGGCCGCTGACGCTCGCGTTCCTCGATCTCGACGGCTTCAAGCCGATCAACGACCGCCACGGCCATGAGATCGGTGATCGCGTGCTGGCGAGCGTCGCGGCGCGGCTGCTCGCCGGACTGCGCGCGCAAGATAGGGCGGTGCGGCTCGGCGGCGATGAATTCGTGCTGCTGATCGATGGCCCGTTGGAGGAGGCGCCCGGCGAGGCGGCGCTGGCGCGGCTGTTCGACCGTCTCGCCGACCGTCTCGCCGCCCCGATCGTGCTCGACGGGCTGGTGTTCAGCCTCACCTGTAGCTGCGGCGTTGCCTGTTACGAGGGCGATGACACCGATGCGCCGACGTTGCTGCGCCGCGCCGATCTGGCGATGTATGCGCATAAGCAGAGCGAGGGGCGCGAGCGGCCGTCCTATCTGCTGCATCGGGGCGAAATGGTCGAGCTCGGCCTGATGCCGCTGCGCGCCAATGGCCTCGCCGACATGCTCGCCGCCGGCGCGCTGCGCCTGCGCTATCAGCCCTGGCTCGATGTCGGCGCCGGCCGGCTGACCAGTGTCGAGGCGCTGGCCCGGCTGGAGTGGGGCGGCCGGGTGATCGGGCCGGGCGAATTCCTCCCGGGCCTCGACCGCGCCGACCTCGCCCTGCTCGGCGCGCGGGTACGCGCGCTGGCGCTGACGCAGGGGGCTGCGTGGCAGCGCGCCGGACTCGCGTGCAACATCTCGGTGAATGTCTCGCCGGAAGAACTGCTCGATCCTCGCTATGCCGCGCAGGTGCTCGAGAGCCTCGCCGCCACGCCGGATTTCCCCGCCGGGCGGTTGACCATCGAACTGCTGGAGACCAGCGACATCCTCAACCAGGCGCTGCCGAGCCGGCATCTGCGCCAACTGCGCGACGCCGGCGTGCGGGTGGCGCTCGACGATCTGGGCAGCGGCTATTCCTCGCTGCTGCGGCTGAAGGAGTTGCCCGTCGATGTCATCAAGATCGACCAGAGCTTCGTGCGCGGGCTGTTGCAGCGGCCGGGCGATTTGAAGTTTCTGCACGCGCTGATCAGCCTCGCCCGCGCGGTGCGGGCGGAGATCGTCGTCGAGGGGGTGGAGACCCCGCTCCAACTGGCGGTGCTACGGCAGATGGGGGTGGATTATCTGCAAGGCTATGCCATCGCGCGGCCACTGACGGCGCAGGCGGTGCCGGCGGCGCTGCGGGCATTCCGGCTCGATCCGGCCTCGCCGCCGCATCCGCTCATCGCCCTTGGCGAGCACCTGCGCTGGCGCGCCTGGGTGGAGAGCGGCCTTGCCGCCCACCCCGATGCGCTCTCGGCGGACCCCGCGCCGTGCCATCGGGGCGAGATCGCGCGTCTGCTGGCGGCGCATGGCCCGGCCGATCTGGCCGAACACACCGTGATCGCCCGCTACCACGCGGCGGCCGTGCAGGCCGCCGGCCGCGCCGTGCGGGCGGCGCAACAACGCGACGGCGCGGCGCTCGCCAGCCACGCGGCGGCTCTGCGCGCCGCCTCCGCCGGGCTGGTCGGCGCCCTGGAGCGCGCCATCAACCCGCTGGCGGCCAGCCTTCCCGATACGCCGCTCGCCGGGCTTCTGGTGCGCACGCCATGACCGCCGCCCCCTTGCCTCCGGCTGAGGTGGCGCGGCTCGAGACGCTGCGCTCCTACGACATGCTCGACGACGTGCAAGAGCGCAGCCTGGACGCACTCTGCCGGCTCGCCGCCAAGTTGCTCGACGTGCCGATCGTGCTGGTCTCGCTGATCGATCGAGACCGGCAGGTGTTTTCCGTCAACCTCGGTCTCGACGTGCGGGAGACGCCGCGCGACCAAGCGTTCTGCGCCCATGCCATCCTGCAGGACGATGTCATGGTGGTCGAGGATGCGGCGGCCGACGGGCGCTTTGCCGACAACCCGCTGGTGATCGGCGATCCGCGCATCCGCTTCTATGCCGGTGCGCCGTTGCGGGCGCCGGATGGCCACGCGCTCGGCACCTTCTGCGCGATCGACCGCCAACCACGCCAGTTCAGCGAGGCGCAGCGCCTGGCGCTCGCCGATCTCAGCCGCACGGTGATGACGGTGATCGAGATGCGGCGGAGCCTGCAGCAGATGCGCGCGCTCGCCGTTACCGATGGGCTGACCGGGCTCGCCAACCGCTCCGGCTTCCTCGCCGAGACCGAGAAGGCGATCGCCATCGCCCGCCGCCACGGCGAGGCGTTCGGCCTTTTGATGTTCGACTGCGATCATTTCAAGGCGGTGAACGACCGCCATGGCCATGCCGAAGGGGATGCGCTGCTGCACTTTCTTGGCCAGAGTCTGGCGCAAGCGGTGCGCACCGAGGATGTCGCCGCGCGCCTCGGCGGCGATGAATTCGCCGTGCTGTTGCACGGCTGCGGCGAGGCGGAAACCCGGTTCGCCGGCGCGCGTCTGTTCGCCACGCTGCGCGACGGGCTGGCGACACGCCCCTGGCCGGTGAGCATCTCGCTTGGCGGCGTTGGCTTCACGACCGCGCCGGCGGATGCCGCCGCAGCCCTCGCCAGCGTCGATCGCGCCATGTACGACGCCAAAGAGACCGGGCGCGACCGGGCGGTGTTTCACGCCGGTGCGGCTTGAACGCATCATGCGCCAAGGCCCATGCGGCCAGCGCAGTGCAGCGATGAATTCGTAGCCTTGCTGTTCATAACGCCAGTTATTATCTTCCTGTTCAACGCATGAAGAGCCTTCCGCCCCATGGGGAGCGGGCTTCATGAGCAGGAGAAAGACGATGAAAACCATGATTTTGGCAGCCGTTGCGGTAGTCGCCCTGACGGGTAGCGGCTTCGCCTACAGCCCGCGCCCGATGGGTGCCGCCGCCGTGACGCAGACGGCGGACAGCGCGACGCAGCATCGCCTGCAGCCGACGGCAAAGCTCGCGGCGGGCGATGAGGGTGAGGCGAAGGCGCGTCAGACCGCTGCCGCCGACGAGGGACAGGTGAAGACCTATCGCTCCGCCGCCGCCGATAGCGGCATGATCGCGCAACGCGCGCAGGGCTGATCGTTCCATAGGCTTTCTATGGGTTGCGTTGAATAGATGATCCAGGCGGTCGCTTGCGCCATGGCGCAAGCGACCCTACTTCTCGCAGGGGGTTGTTCATCTGCGAGGACTGAGCCTGATGTCGAATCGCATCCGCCGTGTCCGTAGTCGCGCCGGCTGGGAAATCCCGGAAAGCCGCGTAACCCCCGAGGGGGCCGCGTTCCCCCGCCGCATGATCCTGGGGGCTGCCGCATCGCTCGCCGGTGGCGGCATGCTCGGGCGCGCAGCGGCCGCGACGCCGGCACCTGGGTTCGACCCTGGGCGTCCGCTCACGCTCGCGGAGGACGCCACCACCTATAATAATTTCTACGAATTCGGCACCGATAAGGATATCTGGCAGGCGGCGCAGCGCCTCCCGCTGTCGCCCTGGACGATCGAGATCGCAGGATTGGTGAAAACCCCGCGCCGCATCGCGATCGACGATTTGGTGCGACAGGTGCCGCTACAGGATCGTGTCTATCGCCATCGCTGTGTCGAGGCTTGGGCGATGACGGTGCCATGGACGGGCTTTCCCCTCAGCGCGCTGCTCGACATCGCCGAACCCACAGGCTCGGCGAAATACGTGGTGTTCCAGACCCTCGCCGACCCCAAGGTGATGCCGGGGCTGGGGCAGAGCTGGTATCCCTGGCCCTATACCGAAGGGCTGACCATCGCCGAGGCGCATAACGATCTGGCCTTCATCGCCACCGGCCTCTACGGCAAGCCCCTTTTGCCGCAGAACGGCGGCCCGATCCGCCTCGTCACGCCCTGGAAATATGGCTTCAAATCCGCCAAATCGCTGGTGCGGATCAGCTTTACGGAGAAGCGCCCGAGCACCTTCTGGGAGGCGATTGCCTCGAACGAATATGGTTTCTGGGCCAATGTGAACCCTGCCGTGCCGCATCCGCGCTGGAGCCAGGCGAGCGAGCGGCTGATTGGCACCGACGAAAGAGTTCCCACGCAAATCTATAACGGCTATGGTTCCTACGTCGCTGGCCTCTACGCTGGCATGTCCAACGAACGGCTGTTCATGTGATCTCGGTGCGCGTTTTTGCCGTGCTGTCCGCGACCTGTCTGGTCGCCGCCTTCGCGCTCGCCAGCATTCTGCCGCCGGATCTGCCCCTCGCCGCCGCGATCACCTTGCTCGACCACCGGCTGCTCTATCAGGTGCAACAGAGCGCCGCGCGCATGCTGCCGGTCTCGGCGTGGAACTGGGGTGTGGTGCCGCTATTGATGCGCCCGGTCTGGCTACTGCCCGCCTCCTTCGGCATCATCTTCGCCGGCGTCGCGGTGACCACATCGAGCGGCCCTTCGCGTTCGCACCGCCGGCGCAGTTAGCTTCAATCGCTCACTCTCTCCCCATGGCGAGGAATTTTTCTCTCCTGCGGGCTTTCAGTGTGGCACCATCGAGGGCCAGTAACGGCTCGAGCTGCGCCGCGATGGCCTCGCCCACCGTGGCGATCGCTTCGGCGGGTGCGCGATTGGCGCCGCCGAGCGGTTCCGCGATCACCTGATCGATCAACCGCAGCCGGCGCAGATCCTCGGCGGTGAGCTTCAGGGCCTCCGCCGCCTGTGCGGCCTGCGCCGCCTCGCGCCACAGGATGGAGGCGCAGCCTTCCGGCGAGATCACCGAATAGATCGCATGTTCGAGCATCAGCACGCGGTCACCGGCGGCAAGGGCGATGGCGCCGCCGGAGCCGCCCTCGCCGATGATCGTCGCGATCAGCGGCACCGGCGCGTCGAGGCACGCCTCGATGGCGCGCGCGATCGCCTCCGCCTGGCCGCGCGCCTCCGCCTCGATGCCGGGAAACGCGCCGGCGGTATCGACGAAGCTGAGCACCGGTAGTTGGAACCGGCCGGCCAGTTCGAGCAGCCGGCGCGCCTTGCGATAGCCCTCCGGCCGCGCCATGCCGAAATTATGCGCGACGCGCGACTCGGTATCGGCACCCTTCTCGGTGCCGAGCACCATCACCGGACGGCCACGAAACCGCCCGAGGCCGCCGATCACCGCCGCATCGTCGGCAAAGGCGCGGTCGCCGGCGAGCGGAGTGAAATCGGTGATCAGCCCGGCGACATAATCGCCGGCCTTCGGCCGCTCCGGATGGCGCGCCACCTGCGCCTTCTGCCATGGCGTGAGGCGGGCGTAGATCGCGCGTAATTGGCGCTCGACCTTGTCGGACAGCCGGCCGACCTCCTCGGCGATGTTGAGGCCCTCGGGCTCCGACATGTTGCGCAACTCGTCGAGCTTGCTCTCGAGTTCGGCGATCGGTTTTTCAAAATCCAGGAACTGGCGCATGCGCGCGATCTAGCACAGATCGGCGGCAACGCCAGACCCGTCAGCTCGCCTTGCAGATCCCGGCGGCATTGGCCGATGCGCTGCGCACCGGGAGGGGGGCGAGCTGAATCGTGTTGAAGCGCTCTTCGTCTTCGCTCGGGAAGGGTTTGTCACCAGCCGGGTAGCAGTTCGACGCGAGCAGGAAGGCCATCGCGTCTGCCACCTGTGCCGGACTCAGCGAGCCGGGCGCGTTGAACGGCATGTTGGTCGCCACGAGATAGCGGATGACTTCGAGGGTCCAGGAATTGCGTTGCGCGGTCTGCAGAAAATCGTTGCCGGCGACCGAGGGCGCGGCGACGCCGAGCAGGTTGGCGCCATGGCAGCTCACACATTTTTCCATGAACAATTTTTGCCCGGCCGCTGCCTGCGCGCGGGTATAGAGGGCCGGCGGCGGTCCGCTCGGCGGGGCCGGCGCGGCGGCATCGTTGTTGGCATCGTTGGCGGCATCATTAGCGGCGGTCTGCACCGCGGCGTTGGTGGTTGCATCCGGGGCGTGCTCGTTCTGCCCGCTTTGGTTGCAAAGTTTCGTCACCTCGCCGGAAGCCGCCGTGTGGAGCACGATCAGATCGTTCTGCAGCGTGATGTCGCGCGCGCCGCTCGCGTGTTCGAGATGCTGCATGCCGGCCTGTGCCGGCAGCGCGATGAAGGCGATATAACCATCATGCGTGCCATAGCCGGGCGTTTTCGGCACCGCACAGCCATCGAGCTGCTGCGCGCCGTCGGGAATGCCGATCGTCGTCGTGGCGAGCGTGCCGAGAAGGCCGCCGAACACACCCGCTTCGCTCGCGCGGCCTTCGGCGATTTCAAGATTTTCGAGTGCGAGCGAGGCGGTGAGTTCCTGGTCCATCAATTCGCGCGCTTTCGTCGCATCGACAAGATGCAGCAGCGCCGTCTGGATATTCGCCGCGGCACTGCGCAGGGCGATCACCCACGGACCGGTGTCATGGCGCTGGAGCAACTCATCGATGCGCCCGAGCGCGCCCGCTGTATCGCCGGGATTGCCGGCGGCCGCATCAAAGGCCGGATCGGCACTGCCGAGGAGCGCGTTGATGGCACGTTGATCGGCACGACGATAATCCATTTTATCGGTCGAGAAACTCGCATCCGACTGCACGATTTCATCGATGGCGGCACGCAGATCGGCGAGTGCTGCCTGCGCCGTCTGGTAATCGCTATCCGCCGCCCGCGCGCGCCGCGTCGGGGCGGCGAGGGCGAGGGTTGCGAGCAGGAAAAGAATCGGCCCGCGCATGCGGGCCGATACGCCGGAAAAACGACGAAGTTGCGGCATCAATCAGGCCTTATTCGGCAACCGCGAAGGCAGTGATCATCGAGCCCTGCGGCGGCGTGGTCAGTTCGGGGACTTTCTGGTTACCGACGCGCCCAGAGGCGACGACGACATACTCGCGCCCATCCTGTGTATAGGCCATCGGCGGCGCGATGATGCGCGAGCCGGTGTTGTATTGCCACATCTGCTTGCCGGTCTTGGTATCGAAAGCATCGAAATTGCCGTTCAATTCACCGGTGAAGACGAGCCCGGTTTGCGTCACGAGGGCACCGCCGGCCATCGGCAGATCGTAATGATGGCGCCAGTTGAACACGCCGGAGTCGACGCTGATCGCGTTGAACTCACCGGAGTTCGGGCCGACGTAGCTGGCGAAGGCGCCGCCGAGATAGAATTGCCCGGCGATATAGACGGCCTGCTTGGTGGATTTCCACAAGCCACACTCGTTCTCGCTCGGCACGAAGAAGGTGTTGGTCGCCGGATCATAGGTGCCGCCGTTGTATTCCACACCGCCATTGGTGTTCGGGCAGGCGACATTGCCGGTCAGGCTCGGCTCGGAATTCATGCCCTTCTGGAAACTGACGATGGTGTGATCGACGAGTTTGCCATTCGCCGCATCGAGGATGAAGAAATTACCGGCCTTGTCGCCGGCCGCCGCCATCAGCTTCTCCTCGCCGCCGACCTTACCTTTGAACAGCACCGGCGCCATCGCCGGATCCCAGTCATGCGTGTCATGCGCGATGAACTGGTGATACCATTTGAGCTTCGGCTTCGCGCCGGAGATATCGAGCGCCACCATCGAGTCGCTGTAGAGATTGGCGCCCACGCGCACCGTGCCGAGGAAGTCCGGCTGCGGATTGCCGAGATCGAGGTAAGCCATCTGCGTCGACGGATCGATCGCAATGCCACCCCATGCGGCTGCACCACCACGCTTCCAGGACTCGCCGCTCCAGCTATTATGGCCGGGCTCGCCGGGGCCGGGGACGGTGTTCCATTCCCACAAACGGTGCCCGTCCTTCGGATCGAACGCGGTGACATTGCCGATGCCACCCCAGTCGCCATCGGCGACGTTCTCGATCAGCATGTCCTGCCCGGTAGTCGGATTGTGATAGGGGATCGGCGCCATGGTGTAGAAGGAATTGGCGGTATCGTGCACCGTCACCTTGTCCCAAACCTTCTTGCCGCTGTCGGCATCGAGCGCGATCAGATGGCCATCGAGCGTGCCGAGGAACACTTTCCCGTCCATCAGCGCCACGCCGCGATTGGCGGCGAAGGAGATGACGTGCGGATTGTCCTTGAACGACCATTTCAACGCGCCGGTTTTCGCATCGAGCGCATAGACATGGTCATGCGCCGAGGTGACATACATCGTGCCGTGCCAAACGATCGGCGAGGTTTCGGTCGGTCCGTCGTCGTCGAGCTTGAAGGTCCAGGCCGGCTTGAGCTTGCCAACGCTGTCCGGCGAAATCTGTGTCGCCGTGACGTAGCGGTTATTGGAATAATTCTTCGCCGGCAGAATCCAGTTATCGGTATCGTTGGCGGCGTTGACGAAATCTTGCCCGCTCGGCGTGCTCTGCGCCCGCGCGACGCCGACACCGGCCAGGGTGAGAGCGGCTATCCCGAGGGAAGCGAGCGTGAGGCGCGCGGAAGTGCTGAGCAGTGATTGACGTAGATTCATGTTCTTTTCCACCCCTTTGAGGCTTAATCGACAGTTGAAGACGGTAAAAAGCACCAAGTTAGGCGACAGCGCAATCCCAATCACGCTGTCCTTAAGGCACCGGATCATCGCTGATTTAATCGTGCCAGCAACGTTACAGTGAGTTTAGGATCGTTGGCCGTGCTGTCAAGTCGGCACCGCGCTGCCAGTGGCTTTGAAAGCTACCTCCGGCTTGTGGCTGAACGGGTCGCGCGGCGTGCGCTGTTCGAGCACGTCTTCCAGCCGCTGCGCGACTGCGGGCAGGATGCGCGGATGCGGGAGGATGTAGAAACGATCCGCCGCGATCGCCGCGAAGGTTTGGGCTGCGATGTCGGCCGCGCTCAACCGGCCGGCCGCCGTCGCCTGGCGCATCGCGCGCGCCGCCTCGATCTGCGAGGCGGTGGGCGGAGCGGCATCGCGCAGCGCTTCCGGGCGATGGCGCGCCGCCTCGGCGATGCCGGTGTTGACGAAGGCGGGGCAAAGCAGGCTCACCCCGATGCGCGCGCCGATCAGCCGCAGATCGTGATGCAGCGTCTCGGTGAGGCTCACCACGGCGTGCTTGCTGACGTTGTAGACGCCCATCGTCGGCGGCGCGATCAGCCCGGCGGCGGAGGCGGTATTGACGATGTGGCACGCCTCGCCGCTCGCCAGCATCGCCGGCACGAAGCAGCGCACACCATGGATCACCCCCCAGAGATTGACCCCGAGCACCCAGGCCCAATCCTGCTCCGAATGTTCCCACATGAGGCCGCCGAGGCCGACGCCGGCATTGTTGAACAACAGATGCACCGCACCGAAATGCTGGCGCCCCGCCGCGGCGAAGCGCTCCATCGCCGCGCCGTCGCCGACGTCGAACGCTTCGGCCCGCACTGCGCATCCCTCGGCGCGCAGAGCCGTGGCGGTCTCCTCCAATGCCGCCGCGTCGATATCGGCGAGCAGCAGGCGCATCCCGCGCGCCGCCGCCTCGCGGGCGAAGGCGCGTCCGAAGCCGCTCCCCGCCCCGGTGATCGCCGCGACGCGGCCGGAAAATTCCTGCATCGGACAATCCCCCTTACAATTCCACCACGATCTTGCCGATCACACGCCGCTCGGCCATGTCGCGCAGGGCTTGTGGCACCTGTTCCAGCGGATAGGTTTTCGAGACCAGCGGCCGCAGCCGGCCGGCCGCCAGCAGGGCCAGCATCTCGGCGGTTTCGGCGCGCCAGGCGGCTGCCTCGCGGCTCATATGGCCGCCCCAGAACACGCCGATCACCGAGGCGCCCTTGAGCAGCGGCAGATTGAGCGGCAGTGCGGGGATGGCACCACCGGCGAAGCCCACCACCAGATAGCGCCCGCGCCAGCCGATCGAGCGGAACGCCGGCTCGGCGAGATCGCCGCCCACCGGGTCATAGATCACCTCCGGCCCGCGCTTTTCGGTGAGCCGCGCGATCGCCGCGCGCAGATCCTCGCGCCCGTAGTCGATCCCCGCCTCGGCGCCATAGTCGCGGCAGATGGCGAGTTTTTCGGCCGAGGAGGCGGCGGCGATGACGCGTGCGCCGATGGCGCGGCCGATGTCGATCGCCGCGAGCCCCACACCGCCGGCAGCGCCGAGCACCAGCAACGTCTCCCCCGCCTTGAGGCCGGCGCGATCGTGCAGCGCGTGCCAGGAGGTGCCGTAGGCGAGCAGGAGGCCGGCGGCGGGCGCATAGGCGATGCTGTCGGGCAGCGCCACGCACTGCGCCGCCGGCGCGATCGCCTCCTCGGCGAAGCCGCCGAGGCTGCAAAAGCCGATCACCCGCTCGCCGAGACGAAACCCCTCCACACCCTCGCCGAGGCCGATCACCTCGCCGGCGACCTCGGCCCCCGGCGTGAAGGGCAGCACCGGCTGCACCTGATATTTTTTCTGGATGATCAGCACGTCGGGGAAATTGATGCCGGCGGCGCGGACGCGGATTTTAACCTCGCCCGGCGCGGGATCGCGCAGCGCGATCTCCTCAAGCACCAGCCGCTCCGGCCCACCCCATTCCTTGCACAGGATCGCGCGCACGCATCCCTCCCGATTTGTATGCGGCGATTGCACGCCGCAACGGCGATGAGGTCAAGCCATGAGGTTGCGCCAGCGCGGCGAGCGGAGGAATATGCGCCTTAACGCAGAGGGGGGGGGTACGGTCGCGCATGAAGCCGGGTTCGCGATGAGCGTCTGGGACGATCCGGCGCATGTGCCGCCGCTCGATCGGGCGCAGTTGCAGGCGTATATGGCCTTCTCCACCTATATCGCGCATCTCGGCCTCGAAGTGCTGCGCGCCGATGCCGCGCGCCAGGAGGTGGCGATGCGCTGCCCGATGCGCGCGGAGTTCGAGCGCGGCGTCGGCTCCGGCCAGTGGCATGGCGGCCCGATCGCGGCAGTGATCGACACGGTGGCCGATTTCGCGCTCACGATGATGCTCGGCCGCGCCTTGCCGACGATCGACCTGCGCATCGATTACCTGCGCCCGGCGGTGCACACCGCCCTGCTCGCCACCGCCCGGGTGCGCCGGCAGGGGCGCAGCGTCGGTGTGGTGGATGTCGATGTCGAGAACGAGGCGGGCGTGCTGGTGGCGATCGGCCGTGGCGCCTATGCCACCAGGCTCGGGTGAGGCGGCGATGCCCCACCTCGATCCAAGCGACTTTGATCTGCGCGCCCCGCCGCCCGGCTTCATCGACGACCCTTACCCGTTCTACCACCGGCTGCGTGCCGAGGCGCCGGTGCTGCGGCTGCCGGATGGCGGCTATTTCCTCACCCGCCATGCCGATCTCGTCGCGGTGTATCGCGATGCAACCCGCTTCAGCGCCGACAAGCGGGCCGAATACGCGCCGAAATTCGGCGACACCCCGCTCTATGAGCATCATACCACCAGCCTCGTGTTCAACGACCCGCCGCGCCATACGCGGGTGCGTCGGCTGCTCGCGGGCGCGCTGACGCAGCGTGCGGTGGCGGCGATGGCGCCGGCGGTAGAGGCGCTGGTGGACCGGCTGCTGGATGCGGCCGAGGCGCGCGGGCGGCTCGATCTGATCGAGGATTTCGCCGCCGCCATTCCGGTCGAGGTGATCGGCGATCTGCTGGCGGTGCCCGCCGCCGAGCGCGCCCCGCTGCGCGGCTGGTCGCTCGCCATCCTCGGCGCGCTGGAGCCGGCGCTCACCCTCGCGCAGCAGGCGGCGGGCAACCGCGCGGTGCGCGAATTTCTCGACTATCTCCGCATTTTGGTGGCCCATCGCCGGGCGCGGCCGGGCGATCCGGCGCAGGATGTGCTCACCCGCCTCATTCTGGGCGAAGCGGGCGGCGAGCGGCTGAGCGAGAGCGAGTTGCTGCACAACTGCATCTTCCTGCTCAACGCCGGCCATGAGACCACCACCAATCTGATCGGCAACGCGCTGCATGCGCTGCTGCTCTGGCCCGGCGAGCGGCAGCGCCTGCATGAGACCCCGGCGCTGATCGAGAGCGCGGTCGAGGAGTTTTTGCGCTTTGAAAGCTCCAACCAGCTCGGCAATCGCCGCGCCATCGTGCCCACCGAGATCGCCGGCGTGAGCCTGCCGGAGGGGGCGCTGATCACGCTCTGCATCGGGGCGGCGAATCGCGATCCGGCGCAGTTCGCCGAGCCCGACCGGCTCGATCTCGCGCGCCAGCCGAACCGCCATCTCGCCTTCGGCTTCGGCCTGCATCAATGCGCCGGCCTCTCGGTCGCGCGGCTGGAGGGGCGCATCGCCATCGCCCGCTTCCTCGCCCGCTTTCCCCGCTATCGCCTCGCCGGCGGCCCGGTGCGCGGCGGCCGGCTGCGCTTTCGCGGCTTTCTCTCCATCCCCGTCGAGGTGTGCTGATCATGGCCGGACTGCCGCGTCGCGCTTTTGCCGCCCTCTCCATCGCAGCGCTCGCGCAGTCGTTGCCCGCGCGCGCCGCACCGCCGCCCTTGCGCATCGGCGTGCTGACCGATGAATCCGGCCCCTATGCCGATTCCGGCGGCCCCGGCTCGATCCTGAGCGCGCGCATGGCGGCGGCCGATTTCGGCCCTGCGGTGCTCGGCCGGCCGATCGAGATCGTGCATGCCGACCATCAGAACAAGCCCGACATCGCCGCCGCCATCGCCGAGCGCTGGTTCGATACCGAGGGGGTGGAGGCGATCGTCGATCTGCCGGTGACGGCGGTCGCCCTCGCGGTGCTCGGCGTCGCCGGATCGCGGCGCAAAACCGTGATGATCACCGCCGCCGCGACCTCCGACATCACGCATCGCTTCTGCGCCCCCACGATCAGCCACTGGGCGGACGACACCCACGCGCTCACCGCCGGCACCGCGCAGGCGGTGCTCGCGGGGGGTGCGAAATCCTGGTATTTCATCACCGTCGATCACGCCTTCGGCCGCGCCATGCAGCGCGACGCCGGCGCGGTGATCGAGGCGCAGGGCGGGCGCGTGCTGGGCGCCGCCCGCCACCCGATCGGCGCCAGCGATTTCGCCGCCTATCTGTTGCAGGCGCAGGCTTCGGGCGCGCAGGCGGTGGGCCTCGCCTCGGTCGGCGGCGATCTTATCAACCTGATCAAACAGGCGGCGGAATTCGGCCTTCTGCGGCCCGGCGGCCCGGCGATCGTGGCCTTCCTCACCTACATCACCGATGTGCATGCGCTCGGCCTGCCGATCGCGCAGGGGCTGATGTTCTCCGCCGGCTTCTATTGGGACCAGAACGCGCCGGCGCGCGCCTGGGCCACGCGCTTCTTCGCCGCGCGCCACGCCATGCCGACGAAGAATCAGGCGGCGATTTATGCCAGCGTCACGCATTATCTGCGCGCCATGCAGCAGGCGGGTAGCAGCGACTCCAATGCGGTGAACCGGGCGATGCGGGCGATGCCGGTGGATTTCTTCGGCCATCCCGCAAGGCTGCGCGAGGATGGGCGGCTGCTCTACGACCTCACCCTCTATCGGGTGAAAACCCCGGCGGAGAGCCAAGCGCCCTGGGCCTATTACACGCGCCTGCGCGACATCCGGGCCGACGTCGCCTTTCTGCCCGCCAACCCCGCCTGCCTTGCCTGAGATGTTGAAGGTGAGCCTGCACCGGCCCGCGCGCGATGGAGCTGATCCCGGTGATCGACCTCAAGGGCGGCGTGGTGGTGCATGCGCGGCGCGGCGAGCGTGCGGCCTATCGCCCGATCGAAACGAAGCTCAGCCCAGGCAGCAGCGCGCCCGAGGCGGTGCTGCGGGGCTTGCTGCGGCTTCATCCGTTCCGCTCCGTCTATATCGCCGATCTGGATGCGATCGGCGGCGGCGCGGGCCATGCGGCGCTGCTCGGCGACCTCGCGGCGGCGTTTCCGGGCGTGCGATTCTGGGTCGACAACGGCATCGCCACGGCCGCCGACGCCATCGCCTGGCTGCGCCGGACACGGGATTGCCTGGTCATCGGCAGTGAGTCGCAGAGCGATACGGCGCTGCTGCACACGCTGATGCAGGCGCCCGAGGCCGGGCGGCTCGCCCTCTCGCTCGATTTTCGCGGCGAGGATTTTCAAGGGCCTGCGGCGATCTGGCAGCAGCCGGCGCTCTGGCCGGACTGCGTGATCGCGATGACACTCGCCCGCGTCGGCGCCGATCAGGGGCCGGATCTGGCGCGGCTCGCGACCGTGCGGGGCCTCGCCGGTTCGCGCGCGGTCTATGCGGCGGGCGGCGTGCGCGGGCCGGGGGATGTCGAGGCCCTACGCGGTATCGGTGTGAAAGGGGCACTGGTCGCGAGCGCCCTGCACAGCGGCGCGCTCGATGCGGGCGCGCTGGCGCGGCTGCTCGGGTGATGTGTTTTCGTGAGGCTGTACCGGGGCGCACACGGTAGGGTCTCGGTTCGCATTTCGGCTCGGGGTGGGAAACTGCTTGTCTGCTCAAGAGCTGCGCTTTCAGAAAGCGGATCGCCACAGTGCGCGATAAGTTGGCTACGACTTTTACTGCTTGATCGCGGGATCAGAAGTATTTTGTTGCACCTTACTAATCATAATCAGCCCTGCGAGCCTTATTCATGGGGAGTGAGGGAAGTAACCGTGGACCGAAAGCCAGTTTAGCCCGACTGCTGCGGCGGTCAACACGGCCGCCGAGCCGGCCAAGATCAAAGGAAACTGCCACCAGCCGATTGACTTACCAATCGCCGCGTTGAGGGCGCCGTCAACGGATTTTTCGATCCGACCGGCGCGATCCTCCGTTCCCTTTACTCGCTCGGCCAGGGTATTCAGGCTTCCAATGCTGCTGGCCATATCAGCTTTGGTTGCGATATTAGAGAGCGCTGATTCAATTCGGGCAGACGCCAGTTCAAGCCCGTGTAGGCTGCTCCTCATGGCCTTCACTTCGACTTCAAGCGAAGTTACGCGTCCGGCAAGAGGACCGCTTGGCGGCTCGCTACCACTGCTGCCACTTTCGTCAGCACGGTCGCCCCAAGGGCCGCGGTGTATGTTGTCACTCATTCCGCTTCGTCCGTAGCATGAA
Organism: Acetobacteraceae bacterium; assembly: GCA_027365195.1. Classification (GTDB taxonomy): domain Bacteria; phylum Pseudomonadota; class Alphaproteobacteria; order Acetobacterales; family Acetobacteraceae; genus DAHXNW01. The sequence continues at coordinate 1,522 of DAHXNW010000116.1, read as the reverse complement.
GAACCCAGGCAGCCGATACATATTGAGCAGCAAAAATCCAGAACCGCTTGCCCGTGCTTTTTGCGGCCTTTCGCGCAAGGTCGCGCACATCTGCAGCATTTAAATCTGGGTCGGAAATCCGATACATTGCAGAAGGTAGATCATAGCGGGTGTGATCGCCCGACAACACTTGGCGTTCGAAGCCTCTACCTTGCATTTCTCGATGCAACTTTTCATAGTCTGCGCCACTGGCGTCGTGCAGTTCAACTCGGATGATAAAGGCTGGCATAGATACACTCTGATCAAATTTCTGGGTCACGTCGAGTCCGCTGCTGAGGCACTACGACGGCTGATGAGCGATCAGCTTGGGTCGGAAAGCGACATTCAAACGGAGACACTCCCCCGCACGCCGGCCACCCATTTAGTATATTGCCCAGGTGATATGGTGCGTGCCGGTGCAGACTGAAGTCACACAACACCCGCCGCCTACCCCTGCGCCACCGCCGCCGACCAGGGAGACATCGCATCCGAGATGCCGATGCGTGCGCCGTTCCGTTGCAGGATCAGATTAGGGCAGGCGAAATTCATCGGTAGCACGGCGTGCTCCACCACCTCCAAAGGTCCGGCGGCGGCGAGGGCGGCGAGCACCTCGGGCGGCAGGGTGCGGTCGGCGTGCACCAGATCGGGGCCGGAGACGTCGATGCGCGGCTGATGCGCCGCCTGCTCCGGTGTCATGCCGAAATCGGCGACGAAGCAGAGCATCTGCAGCACGGCGGCAAGAATGCGCCGCCCGCCCGAGGCGCCAGCGGCGAGCATCGGGCGATCGCCCTCCCGCATAATCACCGGACACATGTTGCTCAGCGGGCGCTTGCCGGGGGCGATGGAATTCGGCTGGCCGGGTTGCGGGTCGAACCACATCACGCCGTTGTTCATCAGAATGCCCGAACGCGGCAGCACCACCCGGCTGCCCATCGAGGAAAGCAGCGTCGTCGTCAGCGCCACCATCCCGCCCTCGCCGTCGCAAACGGTGAGATGCGTGGTGCAGGTCTCGCCGGGCGGTCCGGGCTGTGCGGCGTCATCGCCGAGGCCGGCGAGCCGCGCGCCATACGCCTCGCGCAGCGCGCCGGCGAGAGCGGCGAACCAGGGCGCATCCGGCGCGGCGCCGAACGGCGCCTCGGCGAAGCGAGCGAGCACCCGCGCGAGGGTGGGCGCCGCCGTGAGGCCACCGGCCGCCTGCACCACGCGGCCGCGCCAGGGGATCTGCTGGCTCGGCAGGATGCGCGCGGTGCAGCCGGCGAGATCCTCGGCATCGAGCACGCCACCCAGCGCGGCGACATCGGCCACGATGCCGGCGGCGATCTCGCCCTCATAGAGATCGCGCCAGCCGGCCTCGGCCAGGCGCTCCAGCGTCTCCGCCAGGGCGCCGAGGCGGAAGAACCCCGGCGTGCCCTGATACGGCGCGACCGGGGGCAGACCGTCGGGCAGATAGATCCGCGCGCTCTCCGCATAGCGGCGCAGCACGGCGGCGGAATTGGCGATTTTC
>DAHXNW010000107.1 GCA_027365195.1 Acetobacteraceae bacterium | reverse complement strand
ACCGCTCGAAAGCCTTTCAGGACGCACAATGCCCCATCCCCCCTCCCTCTATCTCGTCACCGGCGGCTGCGGCTTCATCGGCTCGCATCTGTGCGAGGCGCTGCTGCGGGCCGGGCATGGCGTGCGGGTGCTCGATGATCTCTCCTCGGGCCGGCGGGAAAATCTGCCGCCCGGTGCGGCGTTGATCGAGGGCGATATCAGCCATCCGGCGACGATGCGCGCGGCACTCGAAGGGGTTGCCGGCTGTTTTCACCTCGCCGCCATCGCCTCGGTCGAGCGCGGTATGCAGGACTGGCTGGGTAGCCACCGCACCAATCAGAGCGGCACCATCACCCTGTTCGACGCCATCCGCGCCCTCGCCGCCCCGGTGCCGGTGGTCTATGCCTCCTCCGCCGCCGTCTATGGCGATGCGGCGGCACTGCCGATCGACGAGGAGGCACCGAAGGCGCCGCTCTCGGCCTATGGCGCCGATAAATATGGCTGCGAGCTGCACGCCCGCGTCGCCGGCCACGCGCATGGCATCCCGACGCTCGGTTTGCGCTTCTTCAATGTGTATGGTCCACGACAAGACCCGCGCGCGCCCTATTCCGGTGTGATTTCAATTTTTTGTGACCGGCTGCGCCGTGGCGAGCCGGTCGATCTGTTCGGCGATGGGCAGCAGACGCGCGATTTCGTCTTCGTGGCGGATGTGGTGGCGGCCTTGCTGCGCGCCCCCACCCGCGCCACGCGCGAGGCGCCGGTGTTCAACGTCTGTAGTGGCGAGCCGACCTCGGTGCGTGCGTTGGCCACGCTGATCGCCGGGTTGAACGGGCGGCAGCCGGATTTCCGCCCTCGCCCGGCGCGGCTCGGCGAGGTGCGCCACTCGCTCGGCGCGCCGGGGCGTGCGCGCGCGGCACTCGGCCTCGGCACGCCCACACCGCTCAGCGACGGCCTCGCCGCCGTGCTCGCCTGGCTCGACGCCGAGGCCAGCACGGCCGGCTGAAGCTTGCCGCTGCCGCCGGCTTCATCCTATCCTCGGCCGATCGTGGGAGGAAAAGTCATGTCCAGCGGCGCGGCCATCACGCGGCAGGAAAAGATCGGCGCCGTGCTGCGCGTCACCAGCGGCAATTTCCTCGAACAATACGATTTCTTCGTCTATGGCTATTACGCGACTTATATCGCGCGCGCCTTCTTCCCGCTCGGCAATCCCACCGCCTCGCTGATGCTCTCGCTCGCGACCTTCGGCGTCGGCTTTCTGATGCGCCCGCTCGGGGCGGTGGTGCTCGGGGCGTTCATCGATCGCGCCGGGCGGCGCACCGGGCTGATCGTGACCCTCGCGCTGATGGCGGCGGGCACGCTGAGCATCGCCCTCACCCCCGGCTATGCGCGAATCGGGATGGCGGCACCGCTGATCATCGTGCTCGGGCGACTGTTGCAAGGGTTTTCCGCCGGCGCCGAGTTGGGCGGCGTATCGGTCTATCTGGCCGAGATCGCAACCCCGGGGCATCGCGGCTTCTATTGCGCGTGGCAGTCGGCGAGCCAGCAGATCGCGGTGATGATCGCCGCCCTGATCGGCGTCGGCCTCGCCGGCACGCTGAGCACGGCGCAGATGGCGGCGTGGGGCTGGCGGGTGCCGCTGCTGATCGGCTGCGCCATCATTCCGCTGCTGTTCTGGTTGCGCCGCTCGCTGCAGGAGACGCCGGCGTTCGAGCACATGTCGCAGCGCGCGCACGACTTGCGCGACGTGTGGCGCATGCTCGCCGCGCATTGGCCCATCGTGCTGATCGGCATGGGTCTCGCCGTGCTGACGACGACGACGTTCTATCTGATCACTGCCTATACGCCGACCTATGGACGCCATGCGCTCCATCTGGGCAGCTTTGCCGTGCTGATGGTGACATTATGCGTCGGTGCCTCGAACTTCGTCTGGCTGCCGATCGGCGGGGCGATTTCGGACCGCATCGGGCGCTATCCGCTGCTGCTGCTGATCCCGGTGCTGACCATCGTCACGGCCTATCCGGCGCTGCTCTGGCTGGTGGCCGCGGCGAGTTTTGCCAAGCTGCTCGCCGTGCTGCTGCTGTTCTCGGCGTTTTTTGGTCTTTACAACGGCGCGATGATCCCGCTGCTGACCGATATCATGCCGCCACAGGTACGCACCGCCGGCTTCTCGCTCGCCTTCAGCCTCGCCACCGCCGTGTTCGGCGGCTTCACCCCGCTGGTCTCGACGGCGCTGATCCAGAGCACCGGCAATCGGGCCGCGCCGGCGCTCTGGCTCTCCTTTGCGGCGGTAATCAGCCTCGCCGCCGCACTCCTGGCCCGCCGGCAGGCAGGCGAGGGCACAGCGATGGCGTTACACCGTCTGCCGTCCTGAGGGCATGCTTCAGGGAGGCGGGGGGCTCGTCGCCGCTTTCTGCTGCAGGAAACTGGCGTAGGCGCCAAGGGTTTTTTCCATCTGCGCCGGCACCTGACAGGCGTATTGCATGGTCCGCTGCGTATCGAGATAGCCGCGCGCCAGCAGATTGCGCCGCTCGACGATGTCGGCGCGCTGCTGCGTGGCATCGAGGGGTGTCGCACGCAGGGTGGTGTCGAGCTGATCGACCACCTGCGCCAGCGATTTCTGCCGCCGGTAGAGATCCTTGATGCGGCTGATCACGGCGCCGCGTTCCGCGTCGGCATCGGCAACCAGGGCGGCGAACAGCGCCGGCAGCGTCTGCGCGCGGGCGTTTGCCGGCAGGGCATCGGCGAAGGCGGCGAGCTTCGCTTCACCCTCCGCCACACTCACATCGCGCGGCGCCACCGCCGCCGCGACATCGGTGAGCGCGGGGTCGGCAGGCTGAGCCGCCGGGGCGATCAGGCCGGGCCAGTAGGTGCCGGGAGCGAGATGCGGCACCAGACGCTGCATGCACGGCCAGTCCGGATCGCTGCCCGGCGGCGCCGCCTGCGCGATGCCGACGAGCGACAGGCCGGCCAACAGCGCAAGCGCAGCCCCTCGCGGGCTCATTCCGCCGCCACCCGGCGCGCCATCAGCCCGCGCCCAGGGTCGTAGCCGATCACCGCGAGGGCGAGGAACACCAGCAGATAGCCGAGCACCACCAGCGCCGCCATCGGCTCGAACCGGTCGTAGAGGGCGAAGCGGATGAGTTCCGTCGCATGGGTGAACGGGTTGATCTCGCAGATGTAATAGAGGGTGAGATTGGCGTCCTTGACCCGCCAGAGCGGATAGAGCGCCGAGGAGGTGAAGAACATCGGGAAGATGACGAAATTCATCACGCCGGCGAAATTCTCCAGTTGCTTGATGAAGGACGACAGCACAAGCCCGAGCGCGCCGAGCATCAACCCGGACAGCACCAGCGCGGGCAGCACCGCGAGATAACCGGTGGGCGGCGGCGTGATGTCCCAGAACCAGGCGATGGCGAGGAAGATATACGCCTGCACCACCGAGACGGCGACACCGGCGAGCAGCTTCGCGAGCAGCAGGAACCAGCGCGGGAACGGGCTCACCATCAGCGTCTTCATGCTGCCCATCTCGCGGTCGTACACCATCGAGAGCGAGCTTTGCATGCCGTTGAACAACTGGATCATGGCGACCAGACCGGGCGCGATATAGACCTCGTAGGGGATATAGGTCTCGTACGGCGGGATGATCGAGACGCCGAGCACGAAATGAAAGCCGGCGGCGAAAATCACCAGCCAGACCAGCGGGCGCACCAGGGCGGAGACGAAGCGGCCGCGCTGGTTGAGCCAGCGCAGCGCCTCGCGGCGCACGATGCCGCCGAGACAAAGGGAATACTGCGCCGCCGTCATCCGCTTGCTCCCGGCGCTGCCACCAGCCGGTCGAACGCCGCCTTCAGCGTGCTCTCACCGGTCTGCGCCAGCACCGCTTCGCGTGGCCCATGCGCGAGCACCGCACCCCGATGCAGCACGATGATCTCGGCATCCGCCGCCGCTTCGTCGATCAGATGCGTGGCCCAGAGCACGCCGAGGCCACGCTCGCGGCAGAGATGGCGCACATGCTCCAGCAGGAACTGCCGGCTTTCGATATCGAGCCCCACGGTCGGCTCGTCGAGCAGCAAAAGCGCCGGCTCGTGCACCAGCGCGCGGGCAAGCTCCACCCGCCGCCGCTGGCCGCCGGAGAGCTGGCGCACCCGCTCGCCGCGCCGCTCGCCGAGGCCGACGCGGGCCAGCTCGGCCGCGATGCGCGGGGCGGCGGCGGCGCGCGAGAGGCCGTGCAAGGAGGCGTGGTAGAACAGATTCTCCGCAACGGTGAGATCGAGATCGAGGGTGGATTGCTGGAACACCACCCCCATGCGGGCAAGCGCTGCGGCCGGTTCGGCGCGGATGTCGCGGCCGAATACCGCGATGCGGCCGCTGCGGCTGTGATAGAGCCGGGTGATCAGCGCGAACAGCGTGGTCTTGCCGGCGCCATTCAGCCCGAGCAGCACGCAGAAGGCACCGCGCGCCACGGTGAAATCGACACCCTGCAACACCCGGCGCGTGCCGAATCCGTGGCTCAGCCCGGCGACGCTGAGCGGTGCCGCGGCCTCGGTGACGCCGGCCGGCTGGTCAAGCATGGAAAGGCATCCCGACAGGCCGGCTCATGGCGCCACCACCACCCCCCAGGGCAATTGCCCCACCGGCACCGATTTCGTCACCTTCAGATCGGGCACGTCGATCACCGACATGTCGTTGCTGATGCCGTTCACCGTGTAGAGCGTCTTCTGGTCCGGCGAGAAGGCCATGTGCCAGACGCGCTGGCCGACCAGCAGATATTTCTCCACCGCATAGGTTTTGGCATCCACCACCGCGACCCGATTGGCCGGGCCGAGGGCGATGAAGGCATAGCGGCCGTCGGCCGAAAGCGCGATGCCCACCGCCTGGATCGCCTCCTTGGGCACGCCTGGGATGGCGAACGTAATGGTGTGCAGCACCTTGTGGCTCGCCACGTCGATCACCGCGACACTGCCGCCCACTTCGGAGGAGACCCAGACCAGCGAGCCGTCTTTGTTGAACGCGGCAAAGCGCGGCCGCGAGCCGACCAGCACGCTGGCGACCATCTTATGCGTCGCGGCGTCGATGAAATGCGCCATGCTGGTGGTCTCGGAGGTGTTGACGATGGTTTTGCCATCGGGGCTGACCGCCATGCCCTCGGGTTCCACCCCGGTCGGGATTTCGGTCTCGATATGGCTCGCCGGAATGTCGAGCACCGAGACCATGCTGTCGTTCTCGTTCGAGATATAGAGCGTCTTGCCATCGGGGCTGAGGGCGAACAGTTCCGGGTCCGGGTTGCTCGGCAGGGTTTGTGTGACCGTCAGGGTTTTCAGGTCGAGCACCTCGATATGATCGGCGTCGCTGGTGCAGATGTAGAGTTTTTTGCCATCATTGGAGAGCACGATGCCGCGTGGGCGCGCCCCTACCGGCACCGTCTTGATCACCTTCAGGCTCGCCGCGTCGAGCACGGTGATGGTGTTGTCCTTCTCGTTGGAGACCAGGATCATCTCCGCCCGCGCGAGCCGCGTGCCGAGGCCGAGCAGCAGGGCGATCAGCGCGAGACGACGCAGCAATATCAATGCATGTGGCATGTGCTCTCCGGCTGGTCCACGCCCAGCGTATCGGTTTCGTAGAACTGATGCAGGAAGCCCGGCTGCGGCGAGACCGAAACCAGCGAGCGTGTATCGACCAGCAGCACCGGCTGGCGCAACTGGCCGTCCCACGGGCGGAAGCTCAGCGGCGGCCCCTTGTAGCCGGCGAGGGTGAACGCCGGGCTGTGCAGATAGGCGGCGATGGCGGCGGCATCGGTGCTGGCGCTGCGCGTCGCCGCCTCGCCGAAGGCACGCACCGCGAGCCAGGCGCCATAGTCGCGGTCGCTCATCCAGCGCTTCGCCTGATGCAGGAAGCGCGCTTGCAACTGCGTCGAGGCGATCTCGTCATAGACGCGCGACCAGGCGGTGGGGGTGAGGCCCTGGGTGCCGGCGACCGGGCGCGGGGTGAAGCCGCGATAGCTCAGCTCGTCGCCGAAATCATCCGCCTCGTCGGCCACCACCAGCACGTCATAGTTATAGCCCTCGGTGAGCTTGGCGACCTCGGTATTGACCTCGAAATGCCCGGTATCGGCCTGCTGCGCCGCCGGATTGAAGGTCCAGGGCTTGTCGGCGACGATGCTCACCAGGAATTTATGCGCGGCCGTGCGGATCGCCTGCGCATAGAGCGCATCGCCGGCGGTCTTGCCGGTGACCAGCATGATATGGCGCCAGTTCTTCACCACCAGATACTGCATCAGCGCATCGGCGAGCATCGCCCGGCTCGGCAGCACATGCAGCACATCGCGCCGGCAATCGGCGCCGCGCAGGCTGTCGTCGGTATCGGTCGCATCGATCAGCGTGGCGCCGGCGGCTTGCCCGAGATCGGCGACGCGCAGCAAGAGCGGCGCCGGCAGGTCGGTGACGAAATCGCGCTGCCCGGCGGCAAGGGCGGCCTGGAACGCCGCGATCACGCCGGCCTCGTCGGGTGCGATCGCCTCCTGCAGACGGAAATTCTGCCCGGTGAAACGCCCGGTCGTGTTGTCATCGGCGATCGCGAGCCGCGCGCCCTGGATGCCCTCGTCGGCGGCCGGCTGATCGAGATAGGTTTCCGGATAGCTGCGATGCTGCGCGAGCGCGAGATAGACGATCGTCACCGCGCCACCCGCCGGCGCCTGCGCGCCGGCCGGCCGCCATGCCAGCAGAACGAAAAGCATCACCGCGAAAGCTGAACGCAAACCGTTGCCTCCCCTTTGCATCGCCGGCCCTGATCGGGCATGAGCGGGGCTCTTACTGTGTGCCACGCAGTCCCTTGCTGCCAGTGAATTTGCTTCCACACAACCTCTCACGCGACAGGACGTCCGATGCCCCTCCCGCCTCCAGGCCGTCGCGGGCTTATCGCCCTCGCGCTGCTGCTGCCAATGCCGCGCGCGCGGGCGGCGGCACCGGTGGGCAGCGTCGCGGTGTTCGGCTTCACCCTCACCAACACCTCCCCGGCGCCGACCACGCCGGCGGAGGCGGCGCGGCTACGGCTGCTCGATACGCAACTCGCCGACGCCCTCGCCCGGTCCGGCCGCTTTCGCGTGATCGCGACCACATCGCTCGCCGCACGGATCAAGAATGCTCCGGACATCGTCGACTGCAATGGCTGCGAACTCGGCTGGGCACGCGAACTCGGTGCCAGTGCGGCGTGCTATGGCTGGGTGCAGAAGGTGAGCAACCTCATCCTCAACATCAATCTGGTGCTGGAGGATGCCACCAGCGGGCGCCATCTGCGCCAGGGCAGCGTCGATATCCGCGGCAATACCGACGATAGCTGGAGCCGCGGGCTGCGGTTTCTGCTGGAGGAGCACATTCTCACCGGATGATGCGAAACCGGCCATAGGCGATCGCGGATTTCCATCAATTTTTCGCGAGATCGTCACAAACGCGTGAGGAAATCGCGGCTACAACCCCGCTCGAAACCGCAACGGATGCGGTAACGTGACAACAGCGAGCGGGCTTCATGACGAATTTTCGTGGCTATCGAACAGCGCTGATCGGCGTAACGGCGCTTTCCGCTCTCGCCGGTCCGCCGGCTCTGGCGCAGCAGGCCAGCAGCGATGCGACCCAGACCGACGCGCAGAGCCTGAATGCGATCCAAAAGCAGATCCAGCAATTGCAGCGGCAATTACAGAAGATGCAAAAGGAAGCCGCCCAGCGTGATGCGCAGGTGAAAGCGGCGCAGGCGCAGGCGGCGGCCGCGCAAGCGCAGGCCGCCCACGCGCAGCAGACCGCCGAGCATCCGCCGACGGTCAATCCCTTTCCGGCGCCGCCGCCCGGCGGCCAGGGCATTCTGAACGGCTCGGTCACCAGCGTGGCACCCCCACCCGGGTCGGAATCGCTCGCCGGACCAAGCCCCGCGTTGCTGACGCAGACCGGGCCGGGCTATTCGCTGGTGGTCGGCGGGCTGACCATCACCCTCGGCGGCTATGTCGAAGAACTCGGCGTCTGGCGTAACCATAACGAGGTTGCCGATATCGGTTCGAGCTTCAACACCGGCATTCCGTTCAAAAACAACCCGCTGTATTACATGAACGAATACCGCCAGAGCGCGCATCAGAGCCGCGTCTCCGCCTTGATCCAGGGCAATCCGGACCCGCTCACCGATGTCGCCGCCTATATGGAGGTCGATTTCCTCGGCGCCGCGACGACGGCGAATTCGCTGGAGAGCAACAGCTACAACCCGCGCATGCGGCAATTCTATGCCACCATCGATCGCTCCGATATGGGGCTGCATGTGCTGTTCGGGCAGGCATGGAGCATGCTCACCATGTTCAAGGACGGCATCATTCCCCGCCAGGAACTGATCCCCGTGGTGCCGGAGGCGGATTACGTCGTCGGCTACAACTGGACGCGCAATGCGCAGTTGCGCGTGGCGAAAGATTTCGACAATGAAAAATACTGGCTCGGCCTCTCGGTCGAAAGTCCGGAAGTGCAGTATTACGTCGGGCCGAACGGTACCGGCACGCCTGGCTCGACCGTCACCTATCAGCGGCCGGGCGGCACGCTGCTCAATCCGCTGGCGAATTACAGCCTGGATTCGGTGCCCGACGTCATCCTGAAAGCCGCCGCCGACCCTGGCTATGGCCATTACGAGGTGTATGGGCTGGGGCGGATGTTCCAGGATCGGGTGAGCCAGGTCGGCGCCGGGCAGACCGATCTGGTGCCGGCCGGCGGCGTCGGCGCCGGGGCAGTGGTGCCGATTTATTATGGCGGGCACGACGTGCTCGATCTGCAATTGAGCGGCCTCGCCGGCGACGGCATCGGGCGCTATGGCGCGGCTTTGCTGCCGGATGCGACGATCGGGCGCAACGGCGCGCCTATGCCGGTTCCGGAGGTGGAGGCACTATTCGGCGCCATCGGCCACCCGCTGCGCAGCCTCGACATCTATTCCTATATCGGCACCGAACAGGAGAGTGCGAGCAGCTTCAGCCTCGCCGGCAAGGGCTATGGCTACGGTAGCCCGCTCTATTCCAACAGCGGCTGCAATATCGAGCTGAGTTCGTTGCCTTGTGTGGGCAATACCTCGGCGGTGACACAGCTCAATTTCGGCGCGTGGTGGACGTTCCTGAAAAGTGACGGCGTCGGCACCTTCCTGATCGGGCCGCAGTATTCGCACACCATCCGTCAGACCTTCAAAGGCCCGGGCGGCGCGCCGGCGCCGGTCGAGGACATGTTCTTCCTCAGCTTCCGGTATTATCCATTCTTGTAAGCGAGATATTTGGCCTGCACCGGCCCGCGCCCCCACCCGGCCACCCATGCGCGTATACTGCCGTGGGGGAGCGGGCCGGGGGCAGGCTTTCCACACAATACATCCCTGCACCGGTTGGCCTCCGCCGATAAACCATGC
>DAHXNW010000098.1 GCA_027365195.1 Acetobacteraceae bacterium | reverse complement strand
TGCTTCAACAGATCGGCCGGGTCTTCATAGACCCGCGCCGCGCCTGCCCGCTCCAATTCCTCGATGCCATAGCCGCCCGACATCAACCCGACGCCGAGCGCATGCGCGCGCCGCGCCGCCAGCATGTCCCAGATGCTGTCGCCCACCACCACGGCATCGAACATGCTGATGCCGAGGCGCTCGGCGGCGGCGATGAACAGATCGGGGTCGGGCTTGGCGTATTTAACCTGATCGCGCGTCACCACCGGCACGCGGCCGAAATCGACGCCGAGATGCTCCAGCACCGGCCGCGCCGTTTCCATGCGCCCGCTGGTGGCGATCGCCCAGGGGATGGCATGCGCGGTGAGATGGGCGAGCAGCGCCTGCGCGCCCGGCAGCGGACGAATGCCCGGCGAGCGCCGGCCATAGGCTTCGGCATGCCGCCGGCGCAGCCGTTCCCCGCGCTCCGGGGTGATGTCGAGCCCGGTTTCGCGCAGCAGAATGTCGGTGAACAGACCCCCGCTCATGCCGATCTTGCGGTGGATGCGCCAGACCGACAGCGCGATCCCCTCCTCCTCCAGCGCCTGCTTCCAGGCCAGCACATGATCATACACACTGTCCACCAGCGTGCCGTCGAGATCGAACAGAAAACCTGTCTGCGGGATCGGCATGGTTATCTCCTTTAGTAGGTGGCCAGACGGCGGCGAGATACGCCGGAGTGTCATAACGATTTGCTCATGTGTACAACAACGCCGGCTTCGATCGTCTCCTCCCGCTCCACGCGATATCCGAGCCTGCGATAGAGTGTTATATTTTTGGCGAATTTCTTGTTGGTGTAGAGCTTCATTTCGCTCAATCCGAAGGATCGCGCCTGCTTTTCAGCGTGATCCATCAGCAGCCGGCCGTATCCATGCCCATGGTCTGGAGGTGACACGGCGATATTCTCGATCAAAAGATGGTCTGGGCGCGGTATCATCTCGATCAGGCCGACCAGAATTCCAGCCACGTAAAGCATGTCGATCAAATGCGTGAGGACCGTAGCTTCGTAATCGGCCCCCATCGGCTTCGGCTCGCGGCCAATCAGGGGCACCCACGGTGCATAAGCAGCGCGGGTCAACGCCCGGATGGCCGATGCATCGACCGCCACCGCTCGCCGTATCGTCGAATTTTGATCCAAAATCTACCCTTTCTCCACACCTGAATTCCCGAAACCTATATCAAGTCGGGGCCTTTGAGATCGCGGGACTTCGAACCGCGCCAATGTCGCCGGCGATTATCACTTGCCGATGCAGAACTGCCGGAACACCGAGTCCAGCACGTCTTCCACGCCGAGCCGGCCGGTGATGGTGCCGAGGTGCAGCATCGCGGCGCGCAGATCCTCCGCCCGCAACTCCGCCGCCCCCGCCACGCGCGCCTGATGCAGCCGCTCCAGCGCGGCTTGCAGGGCGGCGCGGTGGCGTTCGCGGGTGAGCGGCGGCGGCCCGGCGAGGTCGGTCATCGCGCGGGCGACGGCAGCGAGTTTTTCCCGCAGCGCCGCCATCCCTGCCCCACTGCGCACGCTCACCGCAAGCGCGGCACCGGCCGGCATCGGCGCCAGGTCAATCTTGTTGGCGATCCGCAGTGTCGCCCCCGCCACCCGCTCGGCGGGCCATTCCGGCTCGGTCGTGGCGTCGGCGAGATAGAGCAGCAGATCGGCCTCGGCGGCGCGGGCGCGGGCGCGGCGGATGCCCTCGCTCTCCACCGGATCGGCACTCTCACGCAGCCCGGCGGTGTCCACCAGCGTCGCCGGCACGCCGGCGAACACCACGCGCGCCTCCAGCGCATCGCGCGTGGTGCCGGGCTGTGGTGCGACGATCGCCACCTCGCGCCCGGCCAGCGCGTTCATCAGGCTCGATTTGCCGGCATTCGGCGGTCCGCCGATGGCGAACACCAGCCCCTCGCGCACCCGCTCGCCGCGCCGCCCGTCGGCGAGATGCTCGGTGATCTCATCGGCGAGGCTCGCGATCTCCGCCGCCATCGCCTGCTCCACCGCCGGCGGCAGATCCTCGTCGGGGAAATCGATCAGCGCCTCCTGCTGCGCCAGCAGCCGCAGCAGCCGGCCGCTCCAGCCGTGATAGCGCGCACCCAGCGCCCCCGCCATCTGGCGCAGCGCGAGGCGCCGCTGTGCCGTGGTTTCGGCGGCGATCAGATCGGCGACCGCTTCGGC
>DAHXNW010000006.1 GCA_027365195.1 Acetobacteraceae bacterium | reverse complement strand
GGCGGGCTGGCGGCCGGGGTGAGCGTCGCGTCCTGCACGAAGCGCAGCCGCCGCACCAATGCGGTGCCGAGGGTGGTGTTGATCCGCTCGCGCAAAGCCTCGCCGAGATGCTGCAACTCCAGCGCCACCGGGCCGGCGCAGGCGATGGTGAGCGTGCCGGCGGCGAGTTTGCGCGGCGCGGTGCAGCCGGCGAGGCGCGCGCCGACGATCGCCTGCCAGTCGGCGAAGAGCTGCGCGCTGGCCGGCGAGCGCTGGCGGAACGCCGGGCGCAGCAGCGGCGGCAGCACCGCAGCCAGCGCGCGCGGGCCATAGACGTGCCGCGCCGTGGCCGGCGGGGTCTTGTCGGCCGCCGCCGGCTCTTTCATACCCTTTTGCGTGCCCAATGAGCCCTCCATCGCCGCTCTGCTCGCCTGGTACGACGGCAACCGGCGCAGCCTGCCCTGGCGCGCCGGCTCCGGCGAGGCCGCCGATCCCTATCGCGTGTGGCTGAGCGAGATCATGCTGCAGCAGACCACCGTGGCCGCCGTCATACCCTATTTCGCGCGGTTTCTCACCCGGTTTCCAACCCTCGCGGCGCTCGCCGCGGCGCCGCTCGACGAGGTGTTGGCGCTCTGGGCCGGGCTTGGCTATTACGCGCGGGCGCGCAATCTGCACGCCTGCGCCCGGCTGGTGGCGGAGGCCGGCGGGTTTCCCGCCGATCCGCGCGCGCTGCGGGCGCTGCCGGGCATCGGCGCCTATACGGCGACGGCGATCGGCGCCATTGCCTTCGGGCTGCCGGGCATTCCGCTCGATGGCAATGTCGAGCGGGTGCTGGCGCGGTTGTTCGCCATCGCGACGCCGCTGCCCGCCGCACGCCCGGCCCTGCGTGCCGCCGCCCTGCACCTCGGCGCCGATCCGGCGGCCATCGCGCGGGCGAGCGATACCGCGCAGGCGCTGTTCGACCTCGGCGCCGGCATCTGCACGCCGACGAACCCCGATTGCCCGCGCTGCCCGTGGCAGGCGGCCTGCGCCGGCCACGCCGCCGGCATCGCGGCGAGCCTGCCGCGCCGGCTCGCGAAGCCCGCGCGGCCACGCCGGTTCGGCGCGCAGTTCTGGCTCATCGATGCCACCGGGCGCGTGCTGCTGCGCCGCCGCCCGGCGCGCGGCCTGCTCGGCGGCATGAGCGAGCTGCCCGGCACGCCCTGGCGCCCCGAGCCGTGGACGCGCGCGGAGGCGCTGGCGCAGGCGCCGATGCCGGCGGCGTGGTATCACCACGGCGAGGTTTCTCATGTGTTCACCCATTTCGCCCTCACGCTCGGCGTGTTCAGCGCCACGGTTTCGTGTATCGAAGCGGACGGCTATCTCTGCCCGTCCGCCGCACTCGCCGCCGAAGCGCTGCCCTCGGTGATGCGCAAATGCGTCGCGCTGGCGCAGGGGAACGCGCCGATGACCGGAAAGCGCCGATAATCAGAAGGATATGCCGGTGAGCGAGGCGGCCTGGTTTACCGATCTGCGCACCGATGAGCGGCGCGCCCTGCTGGCCTGCACCGGCGGCTGGGTGCTCGATGCGATGGATGTGCAGATGTACAGCTTCGTCCTCCCCAGCATCATGGCGCTCTGGCATGTCTCGAGCGCGCGCGCGGGCCTGCTCGGCACCGCGACGCTGCTCGCCTCGGCGCTCGGCGGCTGGCTCGCCGGCGCGCTCGCCGACCGTATCGGCCGGGTGCGCACCTTGCAGATCACCATCCTGTGGTTCGCCGCCTTCTGCGCGATCTGCGCCGTGGCGCAGAGTTTCAATCAGTTGTTCGCCGCCCGCGCGATCATGGGCTTCGGCTTCGGCGGCGAGTGGGCGGCCGGCTCGGTGCTGCTCGGCGAGGTGATCCGCCCGCACTGGCGCGGCCGCGCGGTGGGGACGATGCAATCCGGCTGGGCGGTCGGCTGGGCGATCGCGGCGCTGCTCTATACCGGCGCCTTTTCCCTGCTGCCGGCGGCGATCGCGTGGCGCGTGCTGTTCGCCTTCGGCCTCGCCCCCGCGCTCCTGGTGTTTTTTCTGCGCCGCTTCGTCGAGGAGCCGGCGGTGTTCCGGGCGGCGCAGGCGCGCATCGCCGACGGTGGCAAGCGCGCCCGCATGCGCGACATCTTCGCCCCCGATCTGCTGCGCACGACGCTGCTCTGCGCGCTGATGGGCACCGGCGCGCAGGGCGGCTATTACGCCATCACCACCTGGCTGCCGAGTTTTCTGCGTGGCGAGCGGCATCTCTCGGTGCTCAACACCGGCCTCTATCTCGCCGTGCTGATCGCCGGCTCCTTCGCCGGCTATCTGGCCGGCGCCGAGCTCGCCGACCGCCTCGGCCGGCGCCCGACGTTCCTGCTCTATGCCGTCGGCTCCTTCGTGACGGTGCTGCTCTATACGCTGCTGCCGCTCGGCGACGGGGCGATGCTGCTGCTCGGCGCGCCGCTCGGCTTCGTCGCCTCCGGGGGGTTCAGCGCCATGGGGCCGTTCTTCACCGAGTTGTTTCCCACGCGGGTGCGCGGCATGGGGCAGGGCTTCGCCTATAATTTCGGCCGTGGCACCGGGGCGCTGTTTCCCTTCCTCGTCGGCTGGCTCGCCGGGCGTCTCTCGCTCGGCGCCGCCATCGGCCTGTTCGCCGCCGGGGCCTATGCGGTGATGGCGATCGCCGCCCTGCTGCTGCCGGAAACCCGCGGCCGCGCCCTCGCGCCGGATTGAGCCGATGAGCGAGGCAGCGGCGGTGGACGCCCGTCCGGCGTCGGTGGTTTTCGCCCTGGTGGCGCTCGGCATCGATGCGCTCGGCATCGGGCTGATCATTCCGATCGTGCCGGCGCTGGTGCGCGAGCTTGCCGGCGGCGATGCCAGCAACGCGGCGTTCTGGGTCGGCGCACTCGGCACCAGCTTTGCGGCCGCACAATTGTTCGCCGCCCCGATTCTGGGCGGGCTGAGCGATCGTTATGGGCGGCGGCCGATTCTGCTGCTCTCGATCACCGGGCTTGCCGCCGATTACGTGCTGCTCGCCGCCGCCCCCTCGCTCGCCTGGCTGTTCGTCGGCCGGCTGCTCGCCGGCATCACCGCCTCGAACGTCTCGGCGATCACCGCCTATATCGCCGATGTCACGCCGCCCGCGCTGCGCGGCCAGCGCTTCGGCCTGGTCGGGGCGACCTTCGGCCTCGGCTTCATCGTCGGCCCGGTGATGGGCGGGCTGCTCGGCGAGGTGTGGCTGCGCCTGCCGTTCCTGGCGGCGGCGGTGCTTTCGGGGTGCAATGCGCTCTATGGCCTGTTCGTGCTGCCGGAATCGCTGCCGCGCGCGCGCCGGCGCGCCTTCGCCTGGAAGCGGGCGAGCCCGCTCGGCACCTTGCGGGTGCTGCGCGCCGACCCGATGCTGGCGCGCCTCGCCATCGCCTGGAGCTGCATCTGGTTCTCGCTCGGCATGCTGCAGAGTGTGTTCGTGCTCGCCACCGGCCTGCAATTCGGCTGGGGCGTGCGGCAGAACGGCTTCGCCCTGGCCGGGATGGGCGTGGTGCAGACGGTGGTGCAGGGGCTGCTGCTGCGCCACGTGCTGCGTTGGCTGGGCGAGCGGCGCACCGCCGTGCTGGGCTTTCTGCTCGGCGCGCTGGGGCAGGCGATGTTCGCCTTCGCTGGTATCGGCTGGCTGATCTATGCCGGCGTCGTGGTGCAATCGCTGGGGGCGATCCGCATGCCGGCGATCCGCGCGCTGTTCTCCGCGCGCGGCGGCCCGGAGCGGCAGGGCGAGATCCAGGGCGCGCTCGCCGCGTTGCAGGCGCTGATGGGCATCGTCGCCCCGCTGATCGGCGCCTCGGTCTTTGCCTTCTTCACCGGTGCCGGGGCGCCGTTCCATTTCCCTGGCGCGCCTTTCCTGCTCGCCGCGATCGTCAATCTGCTCGGCGTCGCGATGATCTTCATGGTGACGGGCGAGCCGGGTTGAGGCATGCTGGCCGCCTTGCGGTTTGGCTGTCCTGCGGCGCCGTGCTAGAGCATAATTTGTTGAAGTTCAGTCTGCACCTTCCCGCACCCCCACCCGGCCACCCATTCAGTATACTGTCGTGGGTGGCCGGGTGGGGGTGCGGGAAGGTGCAGACCAAAGCTATAATGGTCTAAAGGTTTTCTCCCGATAATCGGCCCCGCGACAGGATCACCGTGAGCGACACGCCTGAAACTCCCCCCTCCGCCATGCTGCCGGTGACC
>DAHXNW010000045.1 GCA_027365195.1 Acetobacteraceae bacterium | reverse complement strand
GACGAAGGCGCCGACCTGGGCTTCGAGATCTCCTGGCAGGTAGTAGTTCTCGAGCAGGATGCGGTTTTTCAGGGTCTGGTGCCAGCGCTCGATCTTGCCCTGGGTTTGCGGATGGCATGGCGCGCCGCGAATGTGTTCGATATTGCGTGTCTCGAGCCACTTGGCGAGGTCGACTGCGATATAGCTGGGGCCGTTATCGGCGGCAGTCGGATACCGGTCTTGCGCTCGATCAACTGCCCGTTTTCCCAGACCCGCCGCCAACAGGGGGCGATGGCCGGATATTTTTCTTACCCCAGAAGCCGGCTTCGAAGGCATCCAACGCAGCCAGGCCGTCGAGCATCAGCGCAAGAAGGTTCCCTTCTTCGCCACTGTCGATCTGCTCAACGCACTCGAACAAGAAAAGGCAATGAATAAGGCCGGGCAGCTGGCCGAACGCCTGCTGCGCCTCGACCTTATCATCCTCGACGAACTCGGCTACCTGCCGTGCAACCCGTCAGGCGGTGCCTTCCCTCTTCCGCCTGCTCTCAAAACTCTACCAGCGCACCAGCGTCATCATCACCACCAACCTCAGCCTCAGCGAGTGGTCCGGCGTATTCGGCGATACCAAAATGACCGCCGCGCTGCTCGACCGCCTTACCCATCATTGCCACATCATCGAGACCGGCAATGACAACTTCCGCTTCAAGGACAGCAAAACCAAACCCAAAACCCGAAAGGAAAAAACACCAGAAACTTGACCGTCCCACGCATCGCCGGACATATCTTCAACCCAGGTCAAATCTCGATGAAAATCCCAGGTCAGATCTCAGCAAAAATCAACAGCCCGAAGACAAATGCAGTTTCATGCTCTATATCCCGCGCGAGCCGATGCCGCACTTATTTCCGCCCTCAGCCGAAGCCTTCACGCCGGTGGCAGCATCGCCGCCGGGTCGCCGCGCCGGCGCAGCAGGCGATGGAGTTCGCGCAGGTCGAAGCCGCCGAGCGCCTGCCCGGCGATCGCGTAGCTCAGCAGCCCGAGCCCGATCAACGCCACCAGCGCGAGCCAGCGCAGGCCATGACCGGCGCGCGACGGATCGAGACCGGCGTGCAGCGCCAGAAGGAGTGTCGCGGCCATCGCTACCGCCGCCAGCGCCATCCGTCCGAGCCGGCGGCGCAGCCGGCGATCCAGGCGGAAATGGCCGCGCCGCGACAGTAACACGGCCAGGCAGCACGCGTTGAACAGGGCGGCGAGACTGGTGGCGAGGGCCGGCGCGAGATAGGAGAGCGGGCGCATCAGCGCGAGGTTCAGCGCCAGATTGAGCGCCACCGAGAGCAGCCCGATGCGCACCGGCGTGCTGGTGTCGCCGCGCGCGAAAAAACCGGGGGCGAACACCTTCGCCAGCACGAAGGCGGGCAGGCCGAGGGCATAGGCGGCGAGCGCTTGCCCGCTGCGCGCTGCCGCCTCGGCGCCGAAGGCGCCACGGCCGAACAGCACCGCCATGATCGGGCCGCCCGCCACCGCGAGCGCCAGCGCCGCCGGCAGGGTGAGGGTGAGAGCATATTCAGTGGCGCGATTCAGCGTCTCGATCGCCTCGCGCGCCGCCCCCGCGCGTACCTGCCGCGACAACAACGGCAGCATCGCGGTGCCCACGGCCGCACCAATGGTACCGAGCGGCAACTGGTTCACCCGGTCGGCGTAATACAGCACCGAGACGGTGCCCGCTGGCAGCAGGCTCGCGATCACCACATCGACCATCAGATTGATCTGCGTCACCCCGGCGCCGAGAATGCCCGGCCCCATCCGGCGCAGCACCAGCCGCACCGCCGGCGTGAGCCGCGGCCAGGGCAGCCGCAGCGCCATCCCGGCGCGCGCCGAGGCCCAGCCGAGGAGCGCCAGTTGCGCCATGCCGGAGATCGTCACGCCATAGGCGAGCGCATGACCCGCAGTTGGCACGAACGGGCGCAGCAGCAGCAGGGCGGCGATCAGGCAGGCGTTGAAAACGATCGGCGTCGCCGCGGCGGCGGCGAAGCGATCCAGCCCGTTGAGCACGCCGGAGAATAGCGCGGTCAGGCAGATCAGCATCAGATAGGGGAAGGTGATGCGCGAAAGGGCGACGGCGAGGGCGAATTTCGCCGGCACGGCGGCAAAGCCGGGCGCCAGCAGCAGCATGATCTGCGGCATCAACACCACGCCGCACAAGCTCAACCCGGCGAGCCAGAACAGCAGCACGCTCGCCACTTGCTCGGCGAGCCGCCGCGCGGCGCCCTGCCCATCGGCGAGCGCGGCGGTGAAGGCGGGCACGAAGGCGGCGGAGAAGGCGCCCTCGCCAAACAGCCGGCGGAACAGATTGGGCAGCCGCAGGGCGACGAAGAAGGCATCCGCCACCGGCCCGGTGCCGATCAGCGCGGCCACCAGAATGTCGCGCAGGAAGCCCAGCAGCCGGCTCGCCATCGTCCAGCCGCCGACGGTGAGGATGCTGCGGATCATCCGCCCTCCTCGCCCTCGGCGCCACGCGCCACCGGCAGCCAGACGGTGAAGCGGCTGCCCTGCCCCTCGGTGCTCTCGATGCGCAACTGGCCGCGATGGCGGTTGACGATGTGCTTGACGATGGCAAGGCCGAGGCCGGTGCCGCCGGCACGGCGCGAGCGGCCGGTATCGACGCGATAGAACCGCTCGGTCAGACGCGGCAGATGCGCCGACGGAATGCCCGGCCCGTCATCGCTCACGCTGAGCAGCAGCCCCGGCCGCGCCGGCCAGCGCGCCTCGCCGGAGACGGCGCGTGCCTCGAGCCGCACCCGCGCCGCGCCGTCGTCATGTTTCATCGCACCATATTTCATCGCATTATCGAGCAGGTTGAGCAGCAATTGCGCGAGTTGGTCGGCATCGCCGGCCACCACCGGCAGGGCTGCCGCCAGCCGCACCTCGAGCGCGATCCGCTGGTCCGCGAGCCGTGGCTCCAGCCCGGCGATGACCCGTGGCACCAGGGCGGCCAGATCGACCGTCTCCACCGGCGCCTGATGCTCGACCAGTTCGATGCGCGAGAGGCTGAGCAGATCGTCGATCAGCCGGTTCATCCGCTCCGCCTGCTCGGCCATGATGCCGAGGAAGCGGCGCTGCGCCGGCGCATCCTCCGCCGCCGGGCCGCGCAGGGTTTCGATGAAGCCGATCAGGCTGGCCAGCGGTGTGCGCAGCTCGTGGCTCGCATTGGCGACGAAATCGGCGCGCATGCGCTCCACCGCGCGCTCGCGGGTGCGGTCGGACAGCACGACGACGAGCGCGCCGCTGGCTTCGAGCAGCGGGATCACCGCCGCGTCGAGTTCGCGGGCCGGCACCGGCAGCAGCAGCGCCACGCGCTGCGCGACTCCCTCCGCCTGCGCCCGGTCGGTCGCCGCGCGCAACGCCGGATGGCGCAGCACGGCGGCGAGATCGGCGCCGAAGTTTTCGCGCGCGGCGGCGTTCACCCGCTGCACCGTGCGGTCGGCGGCGAGCACCACCAGCGGATCGGGCAGCAGCTCGACGATCGCCTCATCGGTCTCCAGCCGCCGGCCGATGCCCGCCACATGCGCCGCCCGCTGGCGCGAGACCTGCGCGATGCCCTCGGCGAGCGTGGCGAGCGCGGGCAGCCGTGGCATCGGCGGCGTCCCAAGCGCGCTGTCGGCGGCACGCAGGGTCTGCTCCAGCAGATGCAGATCGCCGACCCAGACGAGGGCGAGCAGCGCCGCGCCGAGCAGGGTCATTGCCACCCCGAGCAGCGCGGGGAGCGGCGCCAGCAGCCCGAGCGGCAGAAACAGCAGCAGCACCATCGCCGGCAGTCCGCCGATCGCCAGCGTGACGAGCAGCAGGCGCGGTAGATGGCGGCTCATGCGCGGGGCCGACAGCGGTGCGTGTCGCCCTCAGCTAGCCGGCGCCGGCACGACGCGACGGGTGCCGCCGCGCTCGATCTCGAACACCGCAAGGCCGCGCCGCACCACGCCACCGCCGCGCAGTTGCAGCACCCCGTCGACGCCGAGGAACCCCTCGGGCCGGGTGAGCGAGTCGGCGACGAAACCGCCCTGTGCCGCGGTGACGCGGGCGATGCCGGCGGCGTCATAGGCGAGATCGGCCGCTCCGGGCGGAGCGGCGCCATATTTGGCGCTGAAGGCGGCAACGAAGGCGGCGCGCTGGTCCGGGTCGGGTGCTGCGTACCAGGCGCCGGCGAGCGCCCGTCCGCTGCCGGCGCGGGTCAGCGGGTCGGCCCACAGCGCCGGGCCGAGCAGCCGCACCTGCGGGGCTTCGACGTCGTAATAGGCGAGCAGCGAAGCGATCTCGGCCAGCGGCACGCCGGTATCGGCGAGCAGCAGCGCATCGAACGGCGGCGGCGGGATCGGCTCGCGCGCCAGTTGCGCCGCCTCGCGCCGGCCCTCGGCGGTATGCAGCGCGCGTGCCTTGCGGATCTGCGCATCGAGCGGCCCGCGCCGGTCGGCATAATCAGAGAGCGCGCGCACCGTGGCACTCAGCCCGGCCATGCCATCGCCGGCATGATACTGCACCGTCGGCGTGGTCGAGGCGAGGCTCGCGGTCGCGCCCGGCAAGGCCGCGCCCATCGCGTGGCCGAAATCATTATCCGGCAGCAGGGCGGCGAAGCGCGTCTTGCCTTGCGCCGCCGCCGCCGCCGCGAGCGTTTGCACCTGCTCGGCCGGCGTCAGCCCGAGGGTCCACACACCGCCCGAGGCGGCGCGCGTATCGTTGGTGAAGGCGAGCACCGGCACCCCGGCGTCGCGCGCCGGACCGGCGACGGCGGCGGTCTCGGCGGCGGTGAGCGGGCCGAGGATCATCCCGGCGCCGGCGGTGAGCACTTTTTGTGCTGCCATCATCGCCCCGGCCGCCGTGCCGCCGGTGTCTTCGGCGAGCAGCCTGGGCGATCCGGGAGTGGCCAGCATGAGTTGCGCGGCTTTCAGCATCGCCGCCCCGAGCGCCGCGTTCGGCCCGGTGAGCGGCAGCAGGATGGCGACGGTTTTGCCACGCGCCGCCGCTGTGGCATAGCCGGCGGGCGGGCGCGCCCCGAGCACCGTCGGCCGCGCGCCAAAACGCTGGCCGGTGCCGCCGGTGTTGGCGCAGGAGGCCAGCGCCAGCGCCGTCGCGCAGAGCAGGAGCGAGAATGCCCGAAATCGCATGCGATCAAACCTCCCTGGAGCCGGCGGATACCGCGGCGCCTTTGCCGCTGCCCGATGGTCTTGTGCTGGTTTCGACGCCGATCGGCAACCTAGCCGATTTTTCCGCCCGTGCCATCGCCACCCTGCGCGCCGCCGATCTGGTGCTCTGCGAGGATAGCCGGACGACCGGGCGGCTGTGCGCGGCGCATGGCATCGCCGCCCGGCTGTTGGCGCTGCACGAGCATAACGAGGACGCGCGCATCCCCGATCTGCTGCGCCAACTACGCGAGGGGCGGCGACTCGCGCTGGTCTCCGACGCCGGCACGCCGCTGTTGTCGGACCCTGGCTTTCGCCTGGTGCGGGCAGCGATCGCCGCCGGGCTGCCGGTGAGCGGCGTGCCAGGGGCGAATGCGGCGCTGCTCGCGCTGGTGCTCTCCGGCCTGCCGCCGCATCCCTATCTGTTCCTCGGCTTCGCCCCACCACGCTCGGCGGCGCGGCGGGCCGGTTTTGCCCGGCTGCGCGCCGCCGAGCAGGCCGGCCTCGCCGCGACGCTGATCTGGCATGAGGCGCCGCACCGGCTCGCCGCCATGCTGGAGGATCTGGCGGCAAGTTTCGGCGACCGCCCGGCGGCGGTGGCGCGCGAACTCACCAAGCGCTTCGAGGAGGTGCGGCGCGGCCCGCTGCCCAAGCTCGCCGCGCATTACGCGAGCAACGAGGCGCGCGGCGAGATCACGCTGGTGGTCGGGCCGGCGCCAGCCGAGGCCGCAGACCCGGCGGCGAGCGAAGCGGCGCTGCGCGATGCGCTCGCGCGCATGAGTCTGAAGGAGGCGGTCGCGGCGGTCGCCGCAAGCAGCGGTCTGCCGCGCCGTGTTATTTATGCCCAGGCGCTGGCGCTGCGTGACGCTGCAAGATCATGACTTGAGTCTGCACCGGCCCGCCCCCCCACCCGGCCACCCATTCAGTATACTGTCGTGGGTGGCCGGGTGGGGGGGCGGGCCGGTGCAGACTCAACTTAGAACGTGAGATCGCACCCCAACCCGCTCCGCCAATAGGCATAGAATCTCCCACATCAGGCTCGCGCCGGCGATCGCGGTGAGGCCGGCGACATCGAAGGGCGGCGAGACCTCCACCAGATCGGCGCCGACGAAATCCAACCCGCGCAGGCCGCGCAGCAGGGCGAGCGCCTCGCGGCTGGTCAGCCCGCCGATCTCGGGCGTGCCGGTGCCGGGCGCATGCACCGGATCGAGACTGTCGATATCGAAGCTGAGATAGGCCGGCCCCGCGCCGATGACGCGGCGGGCCTCGGCGAGGGTGCCGGCGATGCCGAGTGCCTCCACCTCCGCCATGCGGATCACCCGCACCCCCTGGGCGAGCGCCTAGGCGAGTTCGTCGGCTTCGTACAGCGTGCCGCGAATGCCGATCTGCACCACGCGGGCCGGATCGAGCAGCCCTTCCTCGATGGCGCGGCGGAACGGCGTGCCGTGGACATAGCGATTGTCGTTGAAATAGCGGTCGGCGGTATCGGAATGGGCATCGACATGCACCATACCGAGCGGCTGCCCGCGCGCGATGCCGCGCAGCACCGGCAGGCTGAGCAGATGATCGCCGCCGGCCGAGAGCGGCACGACGCCGCGCGCGTGCAATCCGGCGTAGAACGCCTCCACCGTCGCCAGCGTGTCGGCGAGATCGACCGGATTGCAGGCGACATCGCCGAGATCGGCGCAACGGGCGAGATCGTACGGCGCGATGCCGGTCGCCGGATTGACCCGGCGCATCAGCGTCGAGGCATCGCGCAGTGCGCGCGGCCCGTGCCGGGCGCCGGGCCGGTTGGTGGTGCCGCCGTCCCAGGGCAGGCCGATCAGCCCGATCTGCACCCCCGGCGCATCGGGCGGCAGATGCGGCAGGCGCATGAAGGTGGCGATGCCGGCGAAACGTGGCAGCACCATGCCGGAGAGCGGTTGGAAGGCAGGATCGCTCATGCTGCCACCTTCAATGCCGGAGGAGAACAGGGAGGTGGGCATGCTGCAGCATGTATCGCGTCATGCCACCGAGCAGGAATTCGCGCAGCCGGCTATGGCCGAAGCCGCCCATCACCAGCAGATCGGCCCCCTTCTCCCTGGCGGCGCGCAGCAGGGCCGCACCGGCGGGTCCATCGGGCGCCAGCGGGGCGCAGAGCTCGGCCGTGATCCGATGTTCGCTGAGCACCGCCGGCAGGGTGGCGGCCTCGTCGCCCTCGCGGAGCAGAGAAATCCGCTCGGCCCGGCGCAACAGGGGCATCGCCGCCCGCACGGCGGCGACGGCGTGCGGATCGTCCTGCCAAGCGATGGCGACATGCCGACCGAGCGTGGAACCCTGCCAATTGGCCGGCACCAGCAGCACCGGGCGCGCGGCGGTGAACAGGGCGGCATGGCGGGCGCCTGCCTCGGCATCGCTCTCGCCCTGCTGCGGCAAGTCGAGCACGATGATCTCGGCGGCAGCCCCCAGGCGCCCGACCAGCGCCTCCGCATCGTCTTCCTCGTCATGCCAGGCGAGGGTCACGCCGTGCGGCGACTGCGCGGCCCAGGCGTCGAAAGCGACGCGCAGGGCGGTGATACGCTCCTGCTCGCGCGCGGTGATCATTTCGTCGATCTGCGGCGTCAGCACCTCCTCGGTACCAATGATGGTGGCGGCCGGCGGCAGGCGCACCGCCAGCGCGTTGATCCGCCCCTCGCCCGCCGTGCCATAGCCCGCGATCAGCCCAGCAGCGGCGGAGAGCAGGGCGCGCACGGTCTCCGCACGGCGCAGCACCACCAGGAACACCTCGGCCATCGCGCACTCCTCTGCGTCAGGCAGGACGGTTGAACGCGAGACCGGCATAAGATCCGCCGGCCACCGCGGCGAGGCAGCATAGCACCGAAAGCGCGACATTGCCGAACGCCTGCAGAGGCTCGGCGCGCAGCAGATCGAGCGTCTGCAGGCTGAAGGAGGAGAAGGTGGTGAAGCCGCCGCAGATCCCCACCATCACGAAGGTGCGGATCTCGATCGGCGCGCCATAGCGGCCATTGGCGGTCAGCGTCGCGAACAAGCCGATGACGAAGGAGCCGAGGACGTTGATGAGAATGGTGCCCCAGGGGAATTGCGGCCCGGTGAGGCGTATCATGGCGAGCGAGAGCCAGAATCGCGCCACCCCGCCGATCGCGCTGCCGGCCGCCACCCAGAGATACAGCATCAGGATTCGACCGGCACGCAGGTGGTGCCAGGGGCCACGCGCACGCCCGGTGCCACATCCACGGTAAAGCTTTTGCCGCCCAACGCCTGGCCCTGATAGAGCAGGGTAAAGGTCCACACCCCCGGCACGAGGCCCCAGGGCTCATCGAACACATAGCCGGTGTAGAGCACGTTGCGGTCGAGCGGGATGGTGTAGCGATCGGTGATCGCGCTCTGCCCGTCCGGCCGGTGCAGCCTCGGGTGGGTGACTTGCACGGTGATGCTGCGCGGACCGTCCGGCGGCAGATCGCGCACACGGAATTGCAGGCCGAACTGGGTGCAGGCATGCGCCTCGATCCGATCGGTGCGGCGCAGCAGATGCGGCACGCTCACCTTGTCCACCCCGCTGAGGCTGTGCTGCGGCAGGGCCGGATC
>DAHXNW010000040.1 GCA_027365195.1 Acetobacteraceae bacterium | reverse complement strand
GGCCGGGTGGGGGTGCGGGCCGGTGCCGGCTTGCTTTCCAAACTGACCCACTACCCACCCGAACCGTCGAACGCGGCGCGCAGGCGTTTCTTGTCGAGCTTGCCCACGCTCGTCTTCGCCAGTTCGTCAACCAGGCGGATGTGCTCGGGCACCGCGTAGCGCGGCAGGATGCCGCGATCGGCGAAATCCTGCACGAAGGCGCGGATCTCGGCGGGCGTGACGGCCGCCCCCTCGCGTGCCACGACGAGAGCGAGCGGCCGCTCGCCCCAGCGCGCATCGGCGAGACCGATCACCGCGACCTCGCTCACCGCCGGATGCTGCGAGATCAGATCCTCGAGTTGCAGCGAGGAAATCCATTCGCCGCCGCTCTTGATCACATCCTTCTGGCGATCGACCACGCGCAGATAGCCCTGCGGGTCAATGGTGCCGATATCGCCGGTGTGCAGCCAGCCGCCCGCCCACAGCGCCGCCGAGGCTTCCGGGTTCTTGGCATAGCTCTGGGTGAGCGAGGGCGAGCGGGCGACGATCTCGCCCTGGCTCACCCCGTCATGCGCCACATCGGCCATGCTGTCGTCCACCACGCGGATCTGCGCCAGCACCGCCGGCAGCCCGGCGGCCGTGCGCACGCTCAATTCCGCCTCGCTCGGCGGGTCGGTGGGCGAAAGCGGCGGCTTGAGCTGGGTGAGGGTGAGCAGCGGCGCGGTCTCCGACATGCCATAGGCCGAGAAGACGTCGATCCCGCGCGCGAGGGCGGCGCGGCACAGGCCGCTCGACATCGCCGAGCCGCCGATGATCATCTTCCAGCCGCTCAGATCGAGCCCGGCCGCCTCCGGCGCATTGAGCAGCATGTGCAGGATGCTCGGCACGCAATGCGAGAACGTCACCCCTTCGCGCGCATGGAGTTGCGCCAGGATCGCCGGTGTGTAGCGCCCGACATAGACCTGCTTCCAGCCGGCGAGCGTCGCCACATAGGGGAACCCCCAGGCATGCACATGGAACATCGGCGTGATCGGCATATACACCTCGCGCCGCGAGAAGCGCCCGTGTTCGCTCGAGAGCAGCAGGCTCGCCATCGTGTTGAGCGTGTGCAGCACCAGTTGCCGGTGGCTGAACCGCACCCCCTTCGGCGCCCCGGTGGTGCCGGTGGTGTAGAAGCTGGTGGCGATCGTCGCCTCGTCGAAATCGGCGAAGGCGTGCGCCGGGTCGGCCGCCGCCAGCAGTGCCTCGTATTCGCCCGCCCAGTCTAGGCCGTCGGGGAGGGCGCCATCGTCGGGGAGGCAGACGAAGTGGCGCGCATGCTGCAATTCGCCGACGATCTGGCGCAGCACCGGCAGGAAATCCGGGTGCAGCAGGATCACGCTGGCTTCGCAATGGTTGAGCGTATAGGCGATCTGCTCGGGCGAGAGGCGGATGTTCACCGTCATCAGCGTGGCGCCGAGCATCGGGATGGCGAAGAAGCATTCGAGATACCGATGGCTGTCCCAGTCCATCACCGCGACGCGATCGCCCGGCCGCACGCCGAGTGCGCTGAGCGCGCTGCCCAGCCGCCCGATGCGCGCGTGGAACTCCGGATAGCCGTGGCGGCGCAGATCGCGATAGACGATCTCCTGGCCCGACGCCTGCGCGATCGGCGCGGTGAGCAATTGCTTGATCAGCAGCGGATACGCATAGGCGGTCATGGCGGTCGCTCCCGG